>SKKM01000119.1 GCA_007121485.1 Wenzhouxiangella sp.
TACCACCACATCATCATCGATTGCCCGCCGGCCCTCAACGTCCTGACCCTGAATGCGCTGACCGCGGCCGATGGCGTGCTGATCCCGATGCAGTGCGAGTATTACGCGCTCGAAGGCCTGACCGCGCTGATGCGGACCATCGAGCAGATCCAGGATTCGGTCAATCCGGAGCTTGAGCTCGAGGGCCTGGTGCGCACCATGTACGACGTGCGCAACAACCTGTCCGGCGCGGTATCGCGCCAGCTGCAGGAGCATTTTGGCGACAAGGTCTTTGCCACCGTGATCCCGCGCAACGTGCGCGTGGCCGAGGCGCCGAGCTATGGCCAGTCGGTGATCCAGTATGACCGTGAGTCACGCGGGGCGATTGCCTACCTGGGGCTGGCCGGCGAGTACCTGCGCCGCCGGGCGGCCGCGGCATGAGCGCGCCGCGCAAGAAGAAGCCGCTGGGCCGCAACCTGGGCGCCCTGCTGGGCAAGTCGCGCGGTCCCGACCCGGTCGAGGCGGCGACCGCCGAATCCTCCGCCCTGCAAACCCTGTCGCTGGACGTCATCCAGCCGGGCCGTTACCAGCCGCGCTCGGCCATGGACCCCGAGCGCCTCGAGGAACTGGCCGAATCCATTCGCGTCCAGGGCCTGGTGCAGCCGGTCATCGTGCGCCCGCTGGCCAAGCCCGGCACCTACGAGCTGATCGCCGGGGAGCGGCGCTGGCGGGCCAGCCGCCTGGCCGGCAAGGACAGCATCCCGGCCATCATCCGCGAGGTGCCCGACGAGGCCACCCTGGCCCTGGCGCTGATCGAGAACATCCAGCGCGAGGATCTCAATCCGCTGGAAGAAGCAACGGCCCTGAAGCGCCTGATCGAGGAATTCGAGCTCACCCACGGCCAGGCCGCGGAGAGCGTTGGCCGCTCGCGCGCGGCGGTCAGCAATCTGCTGCGCCTGCTCGAACTGGCGCCCGAGGTGCGCGAACTGGTCGACGCGCGCCGCCTGGACATGGGCCATGCGCGGGCGTTGCTCAGCCTGCCGCGCGCCGAGCAGGCGCGGGCCGCGCAGCAGGTGGTCAACCTGGGCTTGTCGGTGCGCCAGACCGAGGCCCTGGTCAAGCGCCTGCGCGAGGGCCGCCCGGCCAAGAAAAGACCGCCGGAGCGCAATCCGGACATCGTTCGCCTGGAGCAGGAGTTGACCGAAACCCTGTGCGCACCGGTCAGCCTGAAGCATCGGGCCGGCGGCAAGGGTGAAATGACCATTCGCTACACCAGCCTGGATGAGCTCGACGGCATCCTGGAGCGTCTTCGCCGCGGCTAGTGGCCCTCCGGCGCGGCGATTCCATCCCCGTTTTTCAGCGCCGATACCTTGCCGCGCCTCCGGGCCGGCTGGTATACTTCAGCGGCTTTGTAGCGGCACGGCCTCGTGATCGACGTTGTGCCCGATGTCCAAAACAGGGATTGCCCCGATAATGATGCGCTGCCAGGCTGGCCGCCGGGTCAGTTCGGAGTCATGTCCGAATGACTGATCAAGCTGCGCCGGACGTCGTGTTCGCCAGGACCATTGCGTGGCTGATGCGGGTGCAAGCCTTGTTGATCGTGGCCGTCGGCGTGCTGTTCATCGTGATCGGCGGCGTGCCGGCGATGCTGGCGGCTCTGGCCGGTGGTGCGGCGGGCTTGTTCCTGACCGCCCTGACCGGTTTGCGTGTGGCGCTGAGCCAGAGCGCCGAGTCGAGGCAGATGGTGCGGACGTTTTACCGCGCCATGGCGCTGAAGTTTGCGTTGACGGTGGTGTTTTTCATCGTCGTGGCGATTTTCTTCGCCGCTCACTTCGTGCCGGTTTTGGTGGGTTATGCCGCCACACTGGCGGCCTATTGGCCTGCCTTGCTGAAAATGAGTGCATTGGCCAAGTCCAACACGTGAATTGAACTAGCGGGATCCTTAACCAGACCCTCATGGACAACTACCCGGACCAGATCGAAGGCGGCACCTCGGGCTTCATGTGCCAGATGCCGACCATGGACGCCTACGTCGTCCACCACATCACCAACCTGCGCGTGCCCAAGGGCGCCGACCCCATGGATCCCTGGGTCTTGCACCTCGACACCATGATCGTGTCCTGGATCCTGGGCATCTTTTTCGTCGGCGCGCTGGCCCTGGCGGCGCGCAAGGCGACTGCCGGCGAGCCCGGCAAGTGGCAGAACTTCGTCGAAATGCTGGTCGATTTCGTCGACAACACGGTCAAGGAAAGCTTCCACGGCCCGCGCAATTTCATCGGCCCGCTGGCGCTGACCATCTTCGGCGTGGTGTTCCTGTGGAACCTGATGGACCTGGTGCCGGTGGACTGGGTGCCGTATGCGGTGTGCGAGGCCGGGCTGGCGGGGTACTTCCGCATCGTGCCGTCGGCCGACATCAACGCCACCTTCGGCCTGTCGTTCACCGTGCTCGGCCTGATGATTCTGTATGGCATCAAGGGCCACGGCCTGCTGGGCTACGGCAAGGAACTGTTCACCCACCCCTTCGGCGCCAGCCCGTTCCTGTGGATTCCCAACTTTTTGCTCAACGTCGTCGAGATGATCTCCAAGACCGTCTCGCTGGCCATGCGTCTGTTCGGCAACCTGTACGCTGCCGAGCTGATCTTCGTGTTGATCGCGCTGCTGCCCTGGTGGATTCAGTTCATCCCCGGCGGCGCCTGGGCGATCTTCCACATTCTGGTCGTGCCGCTGCAGGCCTTCCTGTTCATGTCGTTGACCATCGTCTATCTCGCGCTGGCCTACGAGAAACACTGATTTTGATTCAACCCGCTTAAACCGTAACCACTGGCACTACATCCAAGGCACTTTTAGGAGACAACAATGGAAGCATCTGTAGAACTGGCTGGACTGCTTGCTCAGATTCAGGCCAACACCGTCATCGTCGTCGGTCTGATGTTCGTGGCCGCCGCAATCGGCACCGCATTCGGTTTCGCCATCCTGGGCAGCAAGTTCCTCGAGTGTGCTGCACGTCAGCCTGAGCTGGCCGGCATGCTGCAGGTCCGCATGTTCATCATCGCCGGTCTGCTCGACGCGCTGTCCATCATCAGCGTTGCCTTCGCAGCCCTGTTGCTGTTCGCCAACCCGCTGCTGGGTCCGGTGCAGGCGGCTCTGGGCGGCTGATTTCGGCTGAACGATTTCCTTCATTAACCACGGACGCAAGGTTTTCCCATGCTACCGAGTATCTGGACACTGATCGGCCAGGCCGGGACCTTCCTGGTCTTCATCTGGGCGGTCATGAAGTTCGTCTGGCCGCCGTTGACCCAGGCCATGGAAGAGCGCCGGCAGAAGATCGCCGAGGGTCTGGCCCATTCGGAACAGGCCGAACAGGCGCTTGATCGGGCCCAGTCCGAGGCGGAAAACATTCTGCGCGAGGCGCGCCGCAAGGCCGGCGACATCATCGAGCAGGCCACCAGCCGCAGCACCCAGATCGTGGAGGAAGCCCGGGCTTCGGCAGTGGCCGAGCGTGACCGCCAGGTAGCGGCCGCCGAGGCCGAGATCCGGCTGGCGACCAACCAGGCCAGGGAGGCCCTGCGTGAGCGTCTGGCCGAGCTGGCGGTGGCCGGCGCCGGCCGCGTGATTGAAAAGGAAATCGACGCCAAGGCGCACCGCGAACTGCTGGACAAGCTGGCCGCGCAGCTTTGATGGTCGAGAGCTTTCGGAAAATGCCATGCTGAATCGAATCACACTGGCCAGACCCTACGCGCGCGCAGCCTTTCTGGCCGCGTCCGAGCACGATGCGCTGGATCGCTGGAGCGGCAACCTCGAA
>SKKM01000011.1 GCA_007121485.1 Wenzhouxiangella sp.
GCAGAGGAGGCACTTCGCGGGCACCCAGCTCCACTGAACCAGAAAGCATCACCTCAGCCGATCGCCTCGCCCGGCCCGAAGGCCCACGGCACCACCGGATGCTCGGACCCATCCAAGGGCACCCTGAATCCAGGAAAAACCAAAGCCGATCGCCCGAAGGCCCCCGACACCCCCGGATGCTCGAACCCCTCTACGGGGCCGAGGCAAGAGAGCCCAGCCAGGCGACAGACCCTGATTCGGTCAGGCCCGCTGGTCCAAGTCGACGTAGTCGCGTTCGCCATGACCGGTGTAGATCTGGCGCGGGCGCCCGATGCGGTGGGAAGAGGCGCTCTGCTCCATCCACTGTGCCACCCAGCCGACCGTGCGGCCGATGGCGAACATCGGCGTGAACATGGTGGTCGGAATGCCGAGCGCCTTGTAGATGATGCCGGAGTAGAAGTCCACGTTCGGGTAGAGCTTGCGCTGGACGAAGTAATCGTCTTCCAGGGCAATCTTTTCCAGCTCCATGGCCAGGTCCAGCAGCGGGTCGGCCTGGCCCAGGTCGGCCAGCACTTCGTGACAGGCCTTGCGGATGATGGTGGCGCGCGGGTCGAAGTTCTTGTAGACGCGGTGGCCGAAGCCCATCAGGCGGAACGGATCGTTCTTGTCCTTGGCCTTCTTGATGAACTCGCCGACCCGGCTGACGTCGCCGATCTGGTTGAGCATGCGCAGCACCGCCTCGTTGGCGCCACCGTGCGCCGGGCCCCACAGTGCGGCAATCCCGGCGGCCACGCAGGCATAGGGGTTGGCACCGGTCGAGCCGACCAGGCGCACGGTCGAGGTCGATGCGTTCTGCTCATGGTCGGCGTGCAGGATGAACAGCAGGTCCAGCGCCTTGGCCGCCACGGGATTGACCTCGTAGGCTTCGGCCGGGACCGAGAACATCATGTGCAGGAAATTCTCGGGATAGTTGAGTGAGTTGCGCGGATAGGCGCTGGGCCAGCCCATGTAGTGCCGGTACGCTGCCGCGGCCACGGTCGGCATCTTGGCGATTAGGCGCTTGGCCGCCAGTTCCCGGTGCTCGGGGTTCTTGACGTCCAGATTCTGCTGGTAGAAGCCGGCCATGGAGGCAACGACCCCGGACAGGATGGCCATCGGGTGCGCGTCGTAGTGGAAGCCGCCGATGAAGGTGTTGACCTGCTCGTGGACCATGGTGTGGTACGTGATGTCGCGCTGGAACTCGCTGAGTTCCTCGGCGCTGGGCAGTTCGCCGTACAGCAGCAGGTAGGCCACCTCCATGAAGGTCGACCGCTCGGCCAGTTGCTCGATGGGGTAGCCGCGGTAGCGCAGGATGCCCTTGTCGCCATCGATGAAGGTGATGTCGCTCTTGCAGTTGGCCGTGGTGCCGTAGCCGGGATCGTAAGTGAAGTAACCGAGTTCCGGATTCAGACGCGTGATGTCGATGGTCGGATCGCCTTCGCTGCCGGCCACGACCGGGAGTTCCAGCGTTTTTCCGGATTGCGGATCGGTCAGAGTCACAGTGCGGTCGGTCACCGGCCTTCTCCTTGAAGATTGCTTGGGTTTGAACGAGGTCTCGCGCGCTCCCGGGCACGGCAGCGTCGGCCTGCAAGGACTCGCAAGTATCTCACAGGCGCATTGTGTGCTGCATCAGCGCTGAACGGCCGGCCACTGCGAGGCGTCGATGGTGGCCCGGTATCCATGCCAGGTCGCGTGACCGATCACCGGCAGCACCACCGCAAACGCCAGCCAGGCCGTGAGGATGCCCAGGATGACGCTGGCCACGATGATGGAGGCCCAGACCGCCATGGCCTGTTTGTTGCGCAAGACCGCATGAATGCTGGTGATCACCGCGGTGACGGCGTCGACGCGGCGGTCCATCAGCATGGGCAGGGAAAAGGCGCTGGCGGCGAAAATGACCAGGCAGAACAGGGCGCCGACCGCGCTGCCGATCCCGAGGAACCAGGCCAGGTCGCGCCAGCCCGGGTCGGCCATGGCGGGAAAGAAGATGTACAAGGTGTTGGCGGCCCGCGCCCAGACCAGCAGCACGACCACCAGGATGACGGCAAAGACCAGGGCGCCGCCGATCGACTGCGCGGCGTCGCTCAGGCTGCGCGCCAGCGATGGGCTTTCGCCTCTCTCCAGGCGCAGGCTGATGGCATACAGCGTCATGGCCAGCCACGGCCCGACGAACACGAAACCGGACACCAGCCCGAGATACAGACCCAGGTTGCCCCAGACCCAGGCCGCGGCGCTGATCAGGTAGCTGAGTACCACCATCATCAGGCCATAGCTCAGGCTTTGCCGGGGGGCGCGCCGAAGATCCCGCCAGCCGGCCTTGAGCCAGCCGATCGGCGCACTGGTCTCCAGGGTCCGGCAGGGTGCCAGCATGGGCAGTTCCGGATCGTCGGGCGGGCGAGCACTGCGGGTCGACACGACAGGCGGCTCCGTGCGGTGATTTGCCCCAGTATGCCGTCAGACGGAGCGACTTGCTGCCTCGTCGTTGGCAAGCAGCGCGGCCAGGTCGTCCGCGGGGCGCTCCAGCTTCAGGCCGTGCGCGTTCAGGGCTTCCACCATGCGCCGGTCCAGTGCCGGCATCTGTTCATGCAGGTGGGCCCGAAAAGCGGCCGCAGCCGGTGTCTCTATGCGTCCCCGGCGCCGGACCAGCCGCCATTCGACCGGCACCGGAAAGTGTGGAACCCGCAGCAGCGCCAGGCGACCGGCCTGCAGTTCCGGAAGCACCGCGTGCAGCGAAATCACGGCCAGGCCATGGCCGCCCATGACCGCCTGCTTGAGCGCCTCGTTGCTGCCCAGCTCCAGCGCCGGCTTGAGCCGTACCCCGAAGTGCTGCAGCCAGCGCAGCGTCCACCAGCGGGTGCCGGACGCGGTTTCGCGGACGACGAAGGATTCGCTGCCCAGCGCCGCGAGCGTGAGATCCGGTTGCCGCACCCAGGGATGCTCGGGGGCGGCGATCATCACCAGCGGATTGAGTCCGACGGTTTCGACCTCGAGGTCGTCGCGCGCCGGCATGCGCGTCATCAGGTAGGCGTCGTCCAGTCCGTCGGCGAGGCGCGTCAGCAGGCGCTTGCGCGGCACGATGCTCAGCCGTGCCTCGATGCCGGGATGGGCTTTTCTGAAGCGGCCGAGCAGGTCGGGCAGCAGGTATTCGGCGGTCGAAACGGCGGCGATGCTCAGCCGGCCCCGCTCGATGCCGCGTCGAGCTGCCAGGCGCTGTTCCAGCAGGCGCAGTTCGTCGTCCAGGCGGCGCGCCGTCTCCAGCGCATCGCGCCCCGCGCCGGTCAGGCGCAGCTTGCGTCCGGAGATCTCGTGCAGCGGGAAGCCCAGGGCCTCGGCCAGCTGCGACAGCTGGATCGACAGCGTCGGCGGCGTCAGGTGCAGGCGGCGGGCGGCGCCGGCAATCGAACCTTCCTCGGCAACGATACGCAGGATCTTGAACTGATGCAGCGTGGGTTTCATCGGATAAGAATTGATAATAGTCAACTATACTAGCTTAGTAAATTAACTTTACTCTACTTCAAGTCTTGGCTACCGTATCGGGCCATCTCCATCCGGACTTGAACCCAATGAATGCCAATCCCGAAACCCTGTCCCGCATCTGGAGCCATGAATCCGCCAGTGCATTGCCCGAGCCGGTGCCGGTGGCCCTGGCCGAAGGCGACGGTATCGGCCCGGAAATCACCCAGGCGGTCTGCCGCATCCTCAGCGCTGCCGGGGCGCGCGTGCGTTTCGTGCCGGTCACGGTGGGCGA
>SKKM01000149.1 GCA_007121485.1 Wenzhouxiangella sp.
GACCGCTCTTGCTGGTCGGCCACAACCCGGGCCTGGAGGATCTGCTGCGCTGGCTGTGCGGCACCGTTTCGTCGCCGGGCATGAAGCCCGGAACGCTGGCCATCATCGAGCTTGAACCGCCTCTGCGCCCTGGTTGCGGGCGCCTTGAGCACCTGGTTCAGCCCAGCGAGTCGATGTAGACCTGCGCCAGGGCCTCGATGCCGGCCTGGTCCTGGGCGCTGAAGCGGTCGCGGATCGGGCTGTCTATGTCGAGCACACCGATCACCCGATCGCCCTGGACCAGTGGCACCACGATCTCGGACTCGGAAGCGGCATCGCAGGCGATATGCCCATCGAACGCGTGGACGTCGGCCACGCGCTGGGTCTCGCGCCGGGCCGCCGCGGTGCCGCAGACGCCCTTGCCCAAGGGGATGTGAACGCAGGCCGGCTTGCCCTGAAAGGGTCCCACCACCAGGCTATCTCCCTCGAGGAAGTAGAAACCGGCCCAGTTCAGGTCGGGCAACTCGTGGAAGATCAACGCGCTCAAGTTGGCGGCGTTGGCGATCCGGTGCGCCTGACCGGACAGCAGTGATCGCGCCTGCGCCACCAGGCGCGTATAAGCGGGCGTCAGTTCGGACATGGTGGAAAGCACCTTTGCAGCGAGCCTGGCACGCTAGTTGGGGGCACGATCAGGCTTGCGAAAGACCAGGATGCGATTATTGGCCGGCATGGCCAGGTCCGCTTCCGGCTGCAGGCCGATCGCGCTGGCCAGTGCGCGGATCCGTTGGGCATCGCGCACCCCCATGGCCGGATCGCGCGCCTTCAGCGAGCGGTCAAAGGCCTCGTTGCTCGGTGCGATGTGCACGCCGTTGTCGTGAAACGGGCCATAAATCACCAGGCACCCGCCGTTGGCGAGAACGGCACACGAGCGCTCGAGCAGGACGGGGGTATGGGTCCAGGGCATGATGTGCAGGGTGTTGGCGCTGAAGACCAGGTCAAACGGCCCGCACGGCCAATCGCTGCGCATGACGTCGAGTTCAATCGCATCTGGCAGCCGACCCTCGCCCTCCCGGTCGATGCGCGCCTGAAGACCGACAAGATTCTCAGGCAAATCGGAGCACCGCCAGACAAGTTCCGGCCGGAGCCGATTGAAAAACACCGCGTGCTGGCCCGTGCCGCTGCCGATCTCGAGAACCTGCGGCCGTTGCGGCAGCAACTCGTCCAGAACCCGGGCGATCGGGACCCGATTGCGCTCGCAGGCCTCCGACCACGGCAAATCGTCCCGGCCCACCATCATCGCGGCCGCGCGGGCCTGGTCTGGACTGACTGCTGCACACAGCCTGGCGTAAAAGAAAAATCCGGCACCACCTGGTGCCGGATTCCAAAGCTCAGGAACTGGATCGATCGATCAATCGAGAACAACCCGATCATCCAGGATGGACGGCGTGACAAAAATCAACAGTTCACGCTTCTGGTCATCCGTCGAGCGCCGCCGGAACAGGTGTCCCATCACCGGCACGTCACCCAGCACCGGGACCTTGGTCGTCTGGAAGTTGCGCTCTTCCTGGAAGATTCCGCCGAGCACCACGGTCTGGCCGTTGTCCACCAGCACGTTCGTTTCCAGCTGACGGGTGTCGATCGACGGCACCAGGTTGCCGCCGGCGGTCGGGAACAGCTCGCCCACGGTGTCCTGCTTGATGTCCAGTCTCAGCTGAACGCGGTTGTCGGGGGTGATCAGAGGCCGGACCTTCAGCTCCAGCTCGGCCTGCTTGAACTCGATCTGCGGCACTGCGCCGCCGCCGACGGACTGGATGGTCTGGAACGGGATTTCCACACCCTGCCGGATCGCGGCCTCTTGCTGGTTGGCCGTGATCAGCCGCGGCGTGGAGATGACCTCGCCCCGGCCGTCGGACTCCAGCGCGCTCAACTCGAGATCGAGCAGGAAGTCGGAAGCCAGGAGACTCAGCGCCAGGCTGCCGGCTGGATTCGCCACCGGCAGGTTGACGTTGAGACGATCATCCAACGCTGGCGAGAAGATCTGCTCTCCGATGGTCAACCTGCCGCCTTCCGCGTCCGCGTCGGGGAAGAACGAAGGCCGCCCCGTCCGGGAACCGAGGAATTCCCGTCGCGTCAGCGCGACGTTGTTCATCCGGTCAGTCGAACGTGAAGTGCCGGACACGGACACGACGTTGTCACGAATCGGGTCGCGAGCACCGCTGACACCGAAGCGCACGCCCAGCTCGTAGTTGAAATCGTGCCGCGCGATCACGATCCGGGACTCGATCAGAACCTGCCGCACCGGGCGGTCCAGTTCCGTGACCAGGTCGCGAATCTCGTCGATGTGCTGAAGGGTATCGGTCACCAGCAAGGTGTTGGTCCGCTCGTCCACCGAGACCGCCCCACGGTTGGAAAGCAGCCCTGTTTCCTCGCCCCGGCCGGCCATGACCAGGGCGGCCAGCTCGGAGGCGTTGGCATAGGCGATCGGCAGCATCACGGTGCGCAGCGGTTCCAGCGCTTCCCTTTCCGCCCGCGCCCTGAGGATCTGCTGCTCGCGCGCCGCGATTTCGGCGATGGGCGCGATCCAGATCACGTTGCCGGAGCGGCGCATGTCCAGGTTGCGCGTCTCGAGCACGATATCCAGCGCCTGGTCCCATGGGACGTTGGTCAGGCGCAGGGTCAGCGACCCGCTCACCGAGTCGGACACCACGATGTTGAGGTCGGAGACGTCGGCAATCAGCTGCAGCACGGACCGCACCTGGATGTCCTGGAAATTGAGGGTGATGCGGGCGCCTTCATACTCCCGTTCACCAAAGAACTGCAGCGCGCGTTCACGCTCCACGGCCGGCTCTTCGGGGCGGCTGATCTCGATGATCAGCTGGTTGCCGGTCTGGAAGGCCAGGTGCTCGTAGGTCCCGGCAATCTCCAGCATCAGGCGCACGTTCTCGTTGCGCTGCTCGGGCGTGATCAGCTGCACTGGCGTGGCGAAATCGGTCACGTCCAGCCGCTGATAGAGCTGCGACGGCAGGCGCGTGTCGAACATGTCGACCCTGAGGCCGGTGGAACGCTCGCTGACGGTGATGTTCACGCCGGGGCGGTCGAGGTCGATCACCACGCGACCATTGCCCTCGGGCGAGCGCCGGAAATCGATCCCGGTGATCTCCATCCGGTCCGTGCCGGCCACGGCCCGCGCGGCCGGCGCCGCCGCGGTCGGCGCAGTCACCGAACCGGTTTGCAGGATCAGCGTCAGCTGGTCGCCGGCCACCTCGACTTCGTAGGGCACCGGCCGCGCCAGGTCGACGACCAGCCGGGTCCGTCCGCCGGCGCTCATGGCCTGGTAGCTCTGCACCGGCCCGGCGGCGACGTTGACCCGGTCACCGGAGACCCGGCTGCTGGTCTCGGCCAGGTCAACCACGATCCTGGGCGGCTGCTCGGTCATGAACACGGTCGGCTCGGGAAAGCCGGCCGAGGAACTCAGCGACAGGCGCACCTCGCCGGAGCCCGATACGACTTGCACGTCGGTCAACTCGGATGCCTGCAGCCCGGAAACCAGGCAGAAGATTCCGGCCAGCAGCCCCAATAAGCCCATGCCCCTGATCATGTTTTTTCTCCCTGTATTACCGGTTTCGCCCCCAAGCGCTGGCCGCATCGTGCAACTGTTGCCCTTGATTGACTTCATCGCGTTTCATCCATGGCGATCTGAACTCGCCGCTCTGACCAGCCGCCCCGGCCATCCTGCACCAGTTCGCGCAATTCCACCCTGCTCGC
>SKKM01000208.1 GCA_007121485.1 Wenzhouxiangella sp.
GTCCGCCAGCGCCTCGCCGATCTCCCCGGCATCAACACCAGCGTGGCGATGCGCCAGGGCTTCGGCGGCGGATTCCGCAACCCGGTGCAGTTCGTGATCGGCGGCGCCGGCGACTACGTCGAACTGGCCGAGTGGCGAGACATCCTGCTGGAGCAGATCGAACGCGAAAACCCCGGCCTGGTCGGCATCGACTGGGACTACAAGGAAACCCAGCCGCAGCTCGAGGTGCAGATCGACTATGACCGCGCCGCCGAACTGGGGGTCACGGTCAGCACCATCGGCCGCACCCTCGAAACCATGCTCGGCTCGCGGCGGGTCACGACGTTCCTCGATGACGGGCGCGAATACGACGTCATCGTCGAGGGCGAACGTGATCAGCAGCGCAGCCCGGCCGCGCTGGAAAATCTCTACGTTCGCTCCGCGCGCTCGGGCCAGCTCATCCCCTTGTCGAACCTGGTCACGCTGACCGACTTCGCCGATTCAACCAGTCTCAACCGCTTCAACCGCGTGCGCAGCATCACCATCCAGGCGGCGCTGGCCGATGATCTGACCCTGGGCGAGGCGCTGAGCTTCCTGGAGACCACGGCCCGTGAGCATCTTCCGGAAACCGTGGTCATCGATTACCGCGGCCAGAGCCGCGACTTCATGACCGCCGGCACCTCGGTGGTCTTCGTCTTCATGCTCGGCCTGGTGGTGGTGTTCCTGGTCCTGGCCGCGCAGTTCGAAAACTGGGTGCATCCACTGGTGATCATGTTCGGCGTCCCGCTGGCGGTTGGCGGCGGACTGCTGGGCCTGTGGCTGACCGGCTCGACGCTCAACATCTACAGCCAGATCGGCCTGGTCATGCTGATCGGCCTGGCGGCCAAGAACGGCATCCTGATCGTGGAGTTCATCAACCAGCTGCGCGACCAAGGCCACCCGTTCGAAGAGGCCATCATCGACGGTGCAACCATTCGCCTGCGCCCGATCATCATGACCGGGATCACCACGGTGGCCGGCGCCGTGCCGCTCATCCTCTCCAGCGGCGCAGGGGCCGAGACCCGGCAGGTCATCGGGATCGTGGTCTTCTTCGGCGTCAGCGTCTCGACGATACTGACCCTTTTCGTGATCCCGGTGCTGTACAACCTGCTGGCCAGGGGCACGACCTCGCCGGAAAGCGCCCGACGACAACTGGATTCGGAACTGGCCAGCCAGAACTAGACTATCCGGCGCGCCGGCCCGGCCGGCGCCGCGCCGAAGGGTCGATCAGCCGTGTGGACGAATCTCCCAGTCCTGTGGCGTGTCGTGGCTGGTCTGTTCGCGCGACAGGCGGATGTTCAGGCCCAGGTCGTTGCGCGAGTCGGCGTTGTCCAGGGCCTCCTCTTCCGTGATCAGGCCGTCCTTGAACAGCTTCAGCAGGGACTGATCGAAAGTCTGCATGCCGTGCTGGGCGCCTTCCTTCATGGCGTCCTTCATGCCATGAATCTCGCCTTTCTGGATCAGGTCGGCGATGTAGGGGGTGCGCAGCAGCAACTCGACGGCCGGCATGCGCTTGCCCTCGCGCGTCGGGATCAGGCGCTGGCTGATGATCGCCTGCAGGTGCAGGGACAGGTCGACGAAAAGCTGTCGATGGGCCGTTTCCGGGAAGAAATTGATGATCCGGTCCAGGGTCTGGTTGGCGTTGTTGGCGTGCAGGGTGGAGAGACACAGGTGGCCGGTTTCGGCATAGGCCAGCGCGTGCTGCATGGTCTCGCGATCACGGATCTCGCCGATCAGGATCACGTCGGGGGCTTCGCGCATGGCGTTCTTGAGCGCGATCTCGTAGCTCTTGGTGTCCAGGCCGACTTCACGCTGCTGCACGATGGAGCGCTTGTGCTGATGCAGAAACTCGATCGGATCCTCGATGGTCAGGATATGCCCGGAACGATGGGTGTTGCGGTAGTCGATCATCGAGGCCAGCGTGGTCGATTTGCCGGAACCGGTAGAGCCGACCACCAGGACCAGGCCGCGGGGCGCCATGACCAGTTCCTGCAGCTTGATCGGGAGATTCAGATCCTCGATCGACGGCACTTCATTCTTGATGTGCCGGATCACCATGGCCACGGATCCGCGCTGGCGGAACACGTTGACCCGGAAGCGGCCGATCCCCTCGAGGGCCAGGGCCAGGTTCATCTCCATCTCGCGCTCGAATTCCGAGCTTTGCTTGTCGCTCATGACCGAGTAGGCCAACTGGCGGGTGTCGGCCGCGGACAGCCGCTGCTCGCCGAGGAACCGGGTCCGGCCTTCGATGTTGATGCCGACCGGTGAGCCTGCGCTGAAAAACAGGTCGGAACCGCCATGTTTGACCATGGCCTGCAGGAAGTTTTCTAGCGTCACGAGTGTCCCCTCAGCTGGTGCTGGGTCAGAATACCAAAAGGCCAATTACCAAGCCCGGCCTAGTCTATCACCGCCCTCTCACGGCAGAGTCAGTCGCGTGCGGGGTGGCGCAGGCGGACAGACAGCCGGCGAAAATCGTCCGGCGATAGCTGCCCGCGGAAAACGCCGAAGGCGCGCCGCTCCCTGCCCCGCCAACCGATAAACCAGGGGCTGACGAAACACGACCGGCCGGCCTCCATCCGCCGCCAGGGCCCCCGCGGCCCTGCCCGATACTCCACGGCATCCTGCAGCAGCCGGATTCTCAAGGCCGGCCGCACAAACCGCAGGACCGCTCCCATACCGACCAACAGGCCCAGCACGGACAGGAGCAGACGGGCAAAACCCGGCAGGCCGCTCACTTGCGCGGCCACGATGGCGCCCAGGGTGAGAACGGCCATCGCGGCGCCGAGTACCGCGTCGGGCCGAACCCGGAGTTCAGCCGCTGGCGGACGGCGCTGTGCGGATGGCATGCACGATGCGCTGCAGGTCGGGGCGCTGCGGCTCACTCCGGCCCAGCAACCAGTCCCAGAGTTGATCGTCTTCGCATTCCAGCAGCGCGCCGAACGCCTGGCGCAGGTCTTCACCGCTGGCCGACCAGCCGTCGTCCAGCCACCTCGTCAACAGCACATCGAGCTCACGCATGCCCCGGCGACAGCGCCAGCGCAGATCGCGCGGCACCGGCCCGGCGTCGGGCATGGCCGTACCCGGGCTCACAGGCTGTGGCGGGCCAGCATCATTTTCTTGATTTCGGCGATCGCCTTGGCCGGGTTCAAACCTTTCGGGCAGGTCTTCGCGCAGTTCATGATGGTGTGACAGCGGTACAGCCGGAACGGGTCATCGAGTTCGTCCAGCCGCTCGCCGGTCGCCTCGTCGCGCGAGTCCACCAGCCAGCGGTAGGCTTGCAGCAGAATGGCAGGACCGAGATAGCGTTCACCGTTCCACCAGTAGCTCGGGCAGGAAGTGGAGCAGCAGGCGCACAGGATGCACTCGTACAGACCGTCGACCCGGGCCCGGTCTTCACGCGACTGCAGACGTTCCTTGTCCGGGGGCGCCGGGCTCTGGGTGCGAATCCACGGCTTGATCGAAGCGTACTGGGCGTAAAAATGCGTCAGGTCGGGCACCAGGTCCTTGATCACCGGCATGTGCGGCAGGGGATAGATCTTGACGTCGCCCTTGACGTCCTCGATCGCCTTGGTGCAGGCCAGCGTGTTGGTCCCATCGATGTTGAACGCGCAGGATCCGCAGATGCCCTCACGGCAGGAGCGCCTGAACGTCAGGGTCGGATCGATTTCGTTCTTGATCTTGATGACGGCATCGAGAACCATGGGACCGCACTGCTCGAGATCGAGGTCGTAGGTATCGATGCGCGGGTTTTCGCCGCTGTCCGGGTCCCAGCGGTAGATGCGGAAGGTTCGCACCTTCTTGCTGCCCTCGGGCGCCGGAAAATGGCGCCCCTTCTGGATTCGAGAGTTCTTGGGAAGTCTGAATTCAGCCATTTGTCAGTCCGTATGAGCGAGTCTGAAGTCCGCGCCGGGAATCAGTAAGTGCGCGCTTTCGCGGGAAAAACCTCGACGTCGTCGGTCAGTGTGTACATGTGTACCGGTCGATAGTCGATTTCAACCTTGCCCTTGGCGTCCAACCAGGTCAGGGTGTGCTTCATCCAGTTTTCGTCGTCGCGCTCGGGGAAGTCCTCGCGTGCGTGCGCGCCGCGGCTTTCCTTGCGATTTTCCGCGGCAACCATGGTGGTGACCGCGTTGCCGATGAGATTTCTCAACTCCAGGGTCTCGACCAGGTCGGAATTCCAGATCATGGAGCGGTCGGTGACCTTGACGTGATCGAAGGCCTCACGCACCCGCTCGATCCGCTGGCAGCCCTGCTGCAGGGTCTCGCCGGTCCTGAACACCGCGGCGTCCTGCTGCATGACCTGCTGCATCTCGTCGCGAATGTCGGCGGTCGAGTTGTCGCCCCCGGCGTGGCGCAGCCGGTCGAACTCTTCGATAAGGCGGTCGACGTGCTCGCGCGCAAGCGTCTTGTGGGATTGACCGGGCTTGATCGTTTCGCCGCAACGCTTGGCCACTGCCCTGCCGAACACGATCAGGTCGAGCAGGGAATTCGAGCCCAGCCGGTTGGCGCCGTGAACCGAAACGCAGGCCGCCTCGCCGATGGAGTACAGCCCCGGCACCACGGCGTCGGGATTGCCGTCCTTCAGCGTCACCACTTCGCCGTGGTAATTGGTCGGGATGCCGCCCATGTTGTAGTGCACGGTCGGCAGCACCGGGATCGGCTCCTTGGTCACGTCGACGCCGGCGAAGATCTTGGCCGTTTCGGCAATGCCCGGCAAGCGCTCGTTGATGACCTCGCTGCCGAGGTGCTGGAGATTCAGGTGGATGTGATCACCGCGCGTACCCACGCCACGGCCCTCCCGGATCTCGATCGTCATCGACCGCGACACCACGTCGCGCGAGGCCAGGTCCTTGGCGTTGGGTGCGTAGCGTTCCATGAAGCGTTCACCCTGGGAATTGGTCAGGTAGCCGCCCTCGCCCCTGACGCCCTCGGTGATCAGGCAGCCGGCGCCGTAGACGCCGGTGGGATGGAACTGCACGAATTCCATGTCCTGCAGCGGCAGGCCGGCTCGCAGCACCATGCCGTTGCCGTCGCCGGTGCAGGTATGCGCCGAGGTGGCGGAGAAATAGGCCCGGCCGTAGCCGCCGGTGGCCAGGATGACCGCGTGGGCGCGGAACTCGTGCAGTGTGCCGCTGGCCAGATCCCAGGCCAGGCAGCCGCGGCATACGCCCTCCTCGTCCATCAGCAAGTCAAGCGCGAAGTACTCGATGAAGAACTGCGCGTCGTGCTTCAGCGACTGCTGGTACAGCGTGTGCAGGATGGCGTGCCCGGTCCGGTCAGCCGCCGCACAGGTGCGCTGGGCCGTGCCCTCGCCAAAACGAGTGGTCATGCCGCCGAACGGGCGCTGGTAAATCTTGCCGTCTTCGGTACGCGAGAACGGCACGCCGAAGTGCTCCAGCTCGATCACCGAGGGAATGGCCTCCCGGCACATGTACTCGATGGCGTCCTGGTCGCCCAGCCAGTCCGACCCCTTGATGGTGTCGTACATGTGCCAGCGCCAGTCGTCCTCACCCATGTTGCCGAGCGCCGCGCTCATCCCACCCTGCGCCGCCACGGTGTGCGATCGGGTCGGGAAGACCTTGGTGATGCAGGCGGTGGTCAGGCCGGTCGCCGCCAGCCCCATGGTTGCGCGCAGACCGGCGCCGCCGGCGCCAATGACCAGGACGTCGTACTCGTGTTTGGTGATGTCGTAGGACTTCGCCATTTAAGCTCCAAATGCAACTTTCAGGATTGCCATCACGGCCAGCACTGCGCCGACCACGGCAAGAATCTTGACCACGATCTGCAGGCTCACCTCGATCGCGCGCTTGTGCACGTAATCCTCGATGATCACCTGCAGCCCGAGCCTGGAGTGGTAAATGGCCACCAGCGTGAACAGGATGGCCATGGAGGCGTGGAATGGACGCCCCAGCCAGGCAACCGCCTCGGCGTGGCTGGCTCCAGCCAGGGCGATCAGGGCCCAGACCAGCCAGGCGGTCAGACCGACCATCAGGATGGCGCTGAATCGCTGCGCCCACCAGTGCGTGACGCCGTCTCCGGCCGAACCGTGATTGTGGGCGTTGGCCAGCGGATTGCGAAGATTCATAGCAGCGCCCCCCACACCAGGATGGTCAGAACCAGGGATCCCGTGACTACCGCCCAGCCCGAGGCATAGGCGCTGTTGAGATCGAGCAGCCAGCCGGCGTCCCACAGCAGATGACGGATGCCGTTGAGCAGGTGGTAGAACATGGCCTGAGTCCAGACCAGCAACAGGATCAGGCCAGGAACGCTGAACAGCACGGCGTTCATGCGCTCATAAGACTCCGGGCCTGCCGCCAGGGCCAGCAGCCAGGCCACGATCATGATCAGGCCGGCACTGAGCAGGATGCCGGTCATGCGATGCGTGATCGACAGGACCGATGTCAGTTGTGGCCGGTAGACCTGCAAATGAGGAGAAAGAGGTCTCTTGTTACTCGCCATCTCGGATACCGTTGGTCAGCGGGGTGAGTCAGAAGTCGATGCAACGACCGTTCTTTTCCCAGTCACCGTAGCGGGTCGGATCCAGTCCGCGCGAGCGGCCGCCGATCTCCTTCGGACGGCTCTCTGTCGATCCTGACTGTTCTTCTTCTCTGCTCGCGTCCGGGTCCGGGCGCTGCTCGGTGGTGGGTGTGTCGGTCATATTAGAATTGTACCTTCTTGACTGGACGAAACGTCAGCAAATGTCGGATTGGTTTCTCCTTCCCCACCTGGCCGGCTTGCGCATCGAAGGGCCTGATGCCCGGGCGTTTGCGCATGCGCAATTCACCAGCGCCTTTGACGTTCCGAATCCGAAGGTCTGGCAACTGACGTCCTGGTGCAATCCGAAAGGGAGAGTCATTGCGGTCATTCTGGCGCGCTGCGATGAAAACCACGTCGACCTGGTCATGCCGGCGATTCAGGTGGCGACGGTGACCCAGGGCCTGCGCATGTATTCGATCGGGCGCAAGGTCTCGTTCGTGGAGATGGCCAGCGTTTCCGGCGCATTCCTCGCCGACTCCAGCACCCTGGAGCAGCCGGCCGCCGCGCTGGCCCCGGACCCGCAGCGCCTTCTCGATCTGGAGCGCGCCGAAAGCATTGACGACGGCGAGCAAGTCGCCCGCTGGCGACTGAGCGATCTGCGCAGCGGGATCGCCTGGATCAGGCCGGACACCAGCGTGCAATTCCTGCCGCAGGCGCTGGGCCTGGAAGAGCGCGGCGGTCTGAGCTACCGCAAGGGTTGCTATCCCGGGCAGGAGATCATTGCCCGCGTGCACTACCTGGGCAAGGCGAAGGAGCGCCTGTCGGCGTTTCGGCAGCCCGCAGCCACGCAATCCCCCGACGACAGTCTCGTCGACTCCGACGGTCAACCCATCGGCCGCGTGCTCGAGACCCTTGATGACAGGGACAAGACCATGGGCCTGGCGGTGGTTCCGGTGAATCTGCCGGACACGGCCACGGTCTACCGCGGAGGAGACCGGGTCCAATTGTTGCCGCCGGAATCACTGTGATAGCATTCGAGAACGATTAATCAGCGTGTTACCGGACAAACCTCAATGAAGAGTTCACGTCTGTTTCTGGTCATGGTCTTGTCGAGCACGCTGGTGCTTGGAAGCCACGCAGCCCTGTCGCAAACGCAGCAGTCCTACACCCTGCTGGTGCACCCGATCTTTACGCCCGCACAGGCCGAACTCGTATATCAGCCCCTGGTCGATTATCTCAATGCGGTCACCGAGTACCGCTTCGAGCTGCAGACGGCCCGGGATTTCCATCGTTACTGGCTGGATATCCGGCGCGGACAGCGGCCCGACCTCGTGCTCGAGGACGCCCACCTGATCGCTCTGCGAATGCAGCAGCACGGCTTCGTCCCCCTGGTCCGGGCCGACGAGCCGGCGACATTCTCCCTGCTGACGACCGATCTCGCGGCCACCGAACCGGAAGACTTCGTCGGCCGGCCGGTTTCCAGCATGCCGGCGCCCAGCCTGGGCTACGTGGTCCTGGCCAGCTGGTTCACCAACCCGATGCAGCAGCCCATCCTGGAGTCGAGCGCCGCGTCATGGCTGGATGCCGTGGAAATCGTGTTCGCGGCCGAAGCCGAAGCCGCCATCGTGCCCCACAACCTGGTCCGGCGCTACGTCAACATGGCTTCGGTCATGACCTCGACCGAGTTTCCCCACCTCACCATCGCCGCCTCGCCCGATCTGCCGGACGCCGTGCGCGCCGCCGTGGTGCGCTCACTGCTGGAACTGCATGAGCAACCGGAGCATTTCGGTGTGCTGCACGAACTAGATATCGATGAGTTCGTCGCCGCCGACGCGGACGAGTACCTGGGCCTGGAGCGCTGGCTGGACTACGTTTTTTCAGGATTCTGAGCATCCAGCCCGGGTGCGACGCCATTCGGGTGGATAATCGAAGGGCGCAAGCACCGCGCGGCAACCCAGGCTCATCATGACCATCAATCCTGACTCCCTGACCGCCCTGTCGCCGCTGGACGGCCGCTACGCCGGCCAGCTCGCCGGGCTACGCGAACTGTGCTCCGAAGCCGGGCTCATCGCCCAGCGCGTGCGGGTCGAGCTGAACTGGTTCAGCGCCCTGTCCCAGTGCGCCGAGTTCGATCAGCTGCCCGCGCTCAGTGCCGAAGAGCAGCGCTTCCTCAAAGAGCTGGCCGATGACTTCGGTACCGAAGACGCAGCCGCCGTCAAGGCCATCGAGCGCACGACCAACCATGACGTGAAAGCGGTCGAGTACTGGATCAAGGAGAAGCTGGCCACCCACCCGACCCTGGCCGAGCGCAGGGAATTCATCCATTTCGCCTGCACCTCCGAGGACATCAACAACCTGGCCTGGGCCCTGATCCTTCGAACGGCGATCGGCACCCAGCTCGATCCTGTCTTGCGGGAACTGGATGAGGCCCTGCAGCGCCTGGCGCTGGATGCCGCGCCACTGCCCATGCTGTCGCGCACCCACGGCCAGGCCGCCTCCCCGACCACTCTGGGCAAGGAGGTGGCCAACACCGTGTTCCGGCTGCGCCGACAGCGCCGGCTTCTGGCGCGGGTCGAGATCACCGGCAAGATCAACGGGGCGGTCGGAAACTTCAACGCCCACCTAGTCGCCTGCCCCGCAGTCGACTGGCCGGGCCTGGCCCAATCCATGGTCGAGAACCTGGGCCTGGTCTGGAACCCCTATACCACCCAGATCGAGCCGCACGACATGGTGGCCGAAACCTGCCACGCGCTGATGCGCATCAATACCGTGCTGCTGGATTTCGCGCGCGACGTCTGGGGCTACGTGTCTCTGGGCTATTTCCGGCAACGCCTGGTCGACGGCGAGGTCGGCTCGTCGACCATGCCGCACAAGGTCAATCCGATCGACTTCGAGAACGCCGAGGGCAATCTCGGCCTGGCCAACGCCCTGCTTGGTCACCTGGCCGGGAAGCTGCCGGTCTCGCGCTGGCAGCGCGATCTCAGCGATTCGACGGTACAGCGCAGCCTGGGCAGCGCGCTCGGCTATGCCTATCTGGCATGGAAGTCCATCCTCAAGGGACTCAAGCGCCTGGAGCCCGATGCGCAACGCATGGCCGCAGACCTCGAGCAGTCCTGGGAGGTGCTGGCCGAGGCAGTGCAGACGGTCATGCGCCTGTACGGGCTGCCCGAGCCATACGAGCAGCTGAAGAAGCTCACGCGCGGACGCGGCATCGACGAAGCTTCGCTGCGCGAGTTCATCAACGGCCTGGAGTTGCCGGAAGACGCGCGCGGGCGTCTGCTGGCCCTGCGACCGACCACTTACACCGGCAACGCCGAATCCATGGCAAAGCAGATTTCCCGCTTCGTCTGACCCCGCCGCCGCCACGCCGCCAGCAAGCCCGATCCGTGCGCTTTCCGGGCCAGTCCCGGGCTGGCTCGGTTATACTTCTGAGTTAGGTCTGAACACGGCGTTTCAACGATTCCAGCCATGAGCGAATACCTGCAAAACCATTATCTGGCCTCCCATCTGTCGGGCGGCAACGCGGCCTACGTCGAGGCCCTTTACGAGGCCTGGCTGGACAGTCCCGGATCGATACCGGCGCACTGGCAGCGCGTGTTCTCCGGCCTGAACGAGTCCGGCCAGGATTCGCGCCACCTGGCCACCCTCGAACGCTTCCGCCTGCTGTCGTCCAACGGCGCCCTGGATCATCTGCCGGTGGTCGGCGCCGAGGACTTCAAGCAGGCCGGCGTGCTGCGGATGATCAACGCGTACCGCGTGCGCGGACACCAGCGCGCGCAACTCGACCCACTGGGCCTGAGCGAACGGCCGCAGGTGTCCGACCTGGAAATCGGCTTCTACGGACTGGACGACAACGACCTCGGCACCAGCTTTCATACCGGGACCCTGGCCGGCCCCGACCGTCTGACGCTGGCTGAAATCGTCGACATCTGCCGCTCGACCTACTGCGGCAGCATCGGCAGCGAATACATGCACATCACCGATACCAACCAGCGCCGCTGGCTGCAGCAGCGCCTGGAGGGTGCCCGCGGCGACTACGTGCCAAGCCGCGAAGAACGGCTGCGGCTGCTCGACAAGCTGTCGGCCGCCGAAGGCATGGAGAAATACCTGCACTCCAAGTACGTCGGCCAGAAACGTTTCTCGCTGGAAGGCGCCGAAAGCCTGATCCCGCTGTTCGACACCCTGATCCGCCACTGCGGCAGCCAGGGGGTCAAGGAGATGGTGATCGGCATGGCCCACCGCGGCCGCCTCAACGTGCTGGTCAACATTCTCGGCAAGAGTCCGCGCGACCTGTTCGCCGAGTTCGAAGGATCGCTGGCCAAGGACGACCCGAACCGCTCCGGCGACGTCAAGTACCACATGGGCTTCAGCTCAGATGTGCGCACGGCCGGCGGCGTCATGCACCTGGCCCTGGCCTTCAACCCCTCGCACCTGGAGATCGTCAACCCGGTGGTGGCCGGCTCGGCCCGGGCCCGCCAGACCCGCCTGGGCGACGAGACGCGCGAGCGCGTCATGCCGGTGCTGGTCCACGGCGATGCCGCCATTGCCGGTCAGGGCGTGGTCATGGAATTGCTGAACATGTCACAGGCGCGCGGCTTCGCGGTCGGCGGCACCTTCCACGTGGTGGTCAACAACCAGATCGGCTTCACCACCTCCAACCCCATCGACGCCCGCTCCACGCTGTACTGCACCGAAGTGGCCAAGATGGTCCAGGCGCCGATCTTCCACGTCAACGCCGATGATCCCGAGGCCGTGCTGTTCGTGAGCCGGCTGGCCGCCGACTTCCGCCGCGAGTTCAAGAAGGACGTGGTCATCGACCTGGTCTGCTACCGCCGCCACGGTCACAACGAGGCCGACGAACCGGCGGCGACGCAGCCGCGCATGTACGAAGTCATCCGCAAGCTCGATTCCACCCGCAAGCTCTACGCCGACCGCCTGATCAGCGAGGGGCTGACCGACGAAGAACAGATCGGCGCGGCCGCCGAAGCCTATCGCAACAAACTCGATGCCGGCGAGCCGGTAGTCGAACTGGTGCCCGAGGGGGACGCGCTGGTCACCGTGGACTGGACGCCCTACCTGGACGCCGACTGGCGTGACCAGGCCGATACCCGGCTCGACCGGGAGGAAATCCAGGCACTCAACGACGTGCTGACCACGCTGCCCGAGGACTTCGGCCTGCACCGCCAGGTCGAGCGCATCATCGATGCGCGGCGCAAGATGGCCTCTGGTGAGTTGCCCATGGACTGGGGCTTCGCCGAAAACCTGGCCTACGCCTCGCTGGTCCGCGGCGGCTACGGCCTGCGCCTGGTCGGGCAGGATTCCGGACGCGGCACCTTTTTCCACCGCCATGCCGTCCTGCACAACCAGAACGACGGCAGCTCGCTGATGGCGCTGAGCCGACTGACGGAGAACGAGCGCAAGGTCACCATCATCGACTCCCTGCTCTCGGAGGAGGCCGTGCTCGGCTTCGAGTACGGCTACGCCACGGCCGATCCGGGCTCGCTGGTGATCTGGGAGGCGCAGTTCGGCGATTTCGTCAACGGCGCGCAGGTCGTGATCGACCAGTTCATCACCTCCGGCGAAACCAAGTGGGGCCGCCTGTGCGGCCTGGTGATGTTCCTGCCGCACGGCTACGAAGGCCAGGGACCGGAGCACTCTTCGGCGCGTCTCGAGCGCTTCATGCAGCTGTGTTCGGGCAACAACATCCAGGTCTGCGTACCCTCGCTGCCCAGCCAGATGTTCCACATGCTGCGCCGGCAGATGCTCAGGCCCTTCCGCAAGCCGCTGATCGTGATGACGCCGAAGTCTCTGCTGCGCCACAAGGCCTCGGTCTCCTCTCTGGACGACCTTACCGATGGGGCCTTCCAGCTGCTCATCGACGATCCGGCCAGACTCAAGGCCGACCGGGTCAAGCGCGTGGTGTTCTGCGCCGGCAAGGTGTACTTCGACCTGGCGGCCCAGCGTGACGAGCAGGAGATCGACGATATCGCCCTGGTGCGAGTCGAGCAGCTCTACCCCTTCCCGCGCGAGGAACTGCAGGGCATCCTCGAACAGTACGGATCGGCCAGGGAAGTCATCTGGTGCCAGGAAGAACCGCTGAACCAGGGTGCCTGGTTCCAGATCCGGCATCACATCCAGGCCTGCATCGGCAAGTCACAGACCCTCAAGTACGTCGGCCGGGACGCGTCGGCGTCGCCGGCGGTCGGCTACTACCAGATTCACCAGGAACAACAAAAACGACTCGTGAGTCAAGCACTGACTCACGGCGAAGGCACGGTTTAAGGAGCAGACATACCAATGAGCATCGAAGTCAAGGTCCCCAATCTGCCGGAGTCGGTCTCCGACGCGACCGTGGCCAAGTGGCACAAGAAGCCGGGCGACGCGGTCGCGCGTGACGAAAACCTGGTCGATCTCGAAACCGACAAGGTGGTGCTGGAAGTGCCGGCGCCCGCTGACGGCGTTCTCAAGGACATCAAGGCCGACGAGGGAGAGACGGTCACCGAGGGCGCCCTGCTCGGGCTGCTGGAGGAAGGCGAAGCCCCCGCGGCCGCCGATGACAAGAAGGACGCCAAGGCCGACAAGAGCGATGGCGACAAGGCCGGCAGAGATGCCGAATCGGAGTCGAAGCCGGCGCCGGCGGCGAAATCCGAAGCCAAGACCGGGCAGGACGATCTCGCTCCGTCGGTGCGCCGCCTGGTCAGCGAGCACGGCGTCGATCCGTCCGGGGTCGAGGCCAGCGGTCGCGGCGGCCGCCTGACCAAGGGCGACGTCCTGGCCCACCTCAAGGGCGCTGGCCCGAGAC
>SKKM01000081.1 GCA_007121485.1 Wenzhouxiangella sp.
GATCCAGGCCGTGGTCCTTCATGGCGGCCATGGTCACGGTGGCGAAGGCTTCATTGATCTCGTAAAGGTCGACCTGGCCTGCGTTCCAGCCGGCTTTTTCCAGGCACTTGGCGATGGCGCCAACCGGGGCGGTGGTGAACCATTCCGGCTCGTGGGCGTGGGTGGCGTGGGACACGACCCGCGCCAGCGGCTTCAGGCCCCGACGCTCGGCTTCCGAGGCACGCATCATCACAAAGGCCGCAGCGCCGTCGGAGATCTTCGAAGAACTGGCCGCCGTGATGGTGCCGTCCTTGGCGAATGCCGGGCGCAGGGCGCCCATCTTGTTGATGTCGCAGCGCGGCGGCTCTTCATCCGTGGCGATTTCGACCTCCCCCTTGCGCGTCTTGACCGTGACCGGCGTGATTTCGTCGGCAAACGCGCCGCTTTCCAGCGCCGCCATGGCGCGCTCGACCGAGGCTTTCGAGAAGGCGTCCTGGTCTTCCCGGCTGAAGCTGTACTTGGATGCGCACTTTTCGGCAAAGACGCCCATCATGTTGCCGTCGTAGGGGTTCTGCAGACCGTCGTAGAACATGTGGTCCAGCGACTGGGTGTGGCCCATTCGCAGGCCCCGGCTGATCAGGTAGGGGGCGTTGGTCATCGATTCCATGCCGCCGGCCACGACCACCTCGGCGCTGCCGGCAAGCAGCAGATCGTTGGCCAGCATGGCCGCCTTCATGCCCGAACCGCACACCTTGTTGATGGTGGTCGCGCCAGCGCTGATCGGCAGATCGGCGCCAAGCGCGGCCTGGCGGGCCGGTGCCTGCCCGGTGCCGGCCGGCAGCACGCAGCCCATGATCACTTCGGAGACGTCGGCGCCGGAAATGCCGGCATCGGCCATGACGGCGCGGATCGCCGCGCTGCCCAGTTGCGGCGCCTTGACCGCGGCGAACTGGCCCTGGAAGGAACCGATGGCGGTACGGCGGGCAGAAACGAAGACAATGGAATCAGACATGGCGCAGGCCTCTCATTGGGAATCAGCCTCCTATTATTGCAGCTTTGCCCGACAGTCTCAGCCCGGCAGCGACGGTCTGCTCTTTTAGGTGGGTCAGTTTTGGAAAAGCCTCTCGCCAAGACGCCAAGGACGCCAAGGACGCCAAGGAAAAGAAAGGAACTGCGAAGAAAGCAAAGGAAGATGCAGATTGGAGCGGCGGCTTGGGCTACGTGCACCGCAAAAGGCCTAACTGTCCGTTCAAGCCTTTAGCTCTTCCTTGTTTTTCTTGGCGTCCTTAGCGCCTTGGCGTCTTGGCGAGAGGCCTTTCCGCCAAGCGGCAGGCGTCCGGTAAGCCGGCTCAGCCCCGCCCCTCGGCCAGTTCGCGGCCGATCAGCATGCGCCGGATTTCGTTGGTGCCGGCGCCGATGTCGTAGAGCTTGGCATCCCTGAGCAGGCGGCCGGTGGGATACTCGTTGATGTAGCCGTTGCCGCCGAGGGCCTGGATCGCTTCCAGCGCCACCTTGACCGCGCTGGTCGAAGCGTGCAGCAGGCAGGCGGCGGCATCGATCCGCGAATGGTCGCCGCGGTCATAGTCGGCCCCGACCTGGTAGGCAAATCCGCGCGAGGACTGCAGCAGCGCGTACATGTCGCCGATCTTGGCCTGCATCAGGCCGAAATCGGCGAGGCGGCGGCCGAACTGCTTGCGCTCGCGGATGTAGGGCAGGGCCTGGTCGAGTGCGGCCTGCATGATGCCGATCGGCCCGCCGGACAGTACCAGGCGTTCCGAATTCAGCCCCGACATCAGGATCTTCACGCCCTGGTTGACCTCGCCGAGCACGTTTTCGGCCGGAATCTCGCAGTTGTCGAACACCAGCTCGCAGGTGTTCGAGCCGCGCATCCCGAGCTTGTCGAGCTTCTGCGCCTTGGAAAAACCCGGGAAATCCTTCTCGACCAGAAAGGCGGTCATGCAGCGGCTGCCGGCTTCCTTGCCGGCGGTGCGCATGTAGACCAGCGCCACGTCGCACTCCGGACCGTTGGTGATCCACATCTTCGAGCCGTTGGCGACCCAGACGTCCCCATTCAGCTCGGCCCGGCAGGCCATGGAACCGACCACGTCGGAGCCGGCGCCGGGTTCGGACATGGCCAGCGCACCGACCCACTCGCCCGAGACCAGCCTGGGCACGAACTTCTGCCGCTGCGCCTCGCTGCCGTTGCGGTACAGGTTGTCCAGGCACAGGTTGGAGTGGGCGCCGTAGGACAGCCCGACCGAAGCCGAGGCGCGCGAGATTTCCTCCATGGCCACGAGGTGGGCCAGGTAACCCATTTCCGCCCCGCCGTATTCGGCCGGAATGCTGATGCCCAGCAGGCCCATCTCGCCCAGCTCGCGCCACAGCTCCTGTGGAAACTCGTTGGCCTCGTCGATGGCCGCGGCGCGCGGCGCGATGGTTTCCTCGGCGAAACGGCGTACCGTCTCGCGCAGGAGTTCGATGTCTTCGGATAGTTTCATGGTTTTGGTAAGTCAGCGGGTAAGGGACCAGGGACCAGGGACCAGGGACTAGAGGCGCCCTTTTTCCTGGTCCCTGGTGCCTGGTCCCGGGTCCCTAAAAGATCAGTTGCTTCCGCGCTCGCGTCCCGGGAAGCGATGGCTGCGCCCCATGAACGGCAGTTTGAGCTTGCCGATGGTGGTGATGCGCTCTTCGGCCATGCGGTCGGCGGCTTTCCAGCTCGGGATTCCGTCGCGCTGGGCGATCTGGAAGATCTTCGAGACGTTGTAGTAGATGGTGCGCATCATGCGCTTGGCGCGCTCGCGATTGTAGCCTTCGAACTCGATCGACACGTTCATCAGGCCGCCGGCGTTGACCGCGTAGTCGGGCGCGTAGACGATGCCGCGGGCTTCCAGTTCGTCACCGCATTCTTCGGTGGCCAGCTGATTGTTGGCCGCGCCGCACACGATCTTGAAGCGGAAGCGCGGGATGGTGCGTTCGTTGACCACGGCCCCCAGCGCGGTGGGGCAGAACACGTCGGCGTCCACCTCGTAGATGTCGTCAAGACCGACCGCTTCGCAGCCCAGATCCACGGCCTGCTGCACGGCCTCGTCATTGATGTCGGTGACGAACACCTTGGCGCCTTCGGCGCGCAGCAGCTTGACCAGCTCGAAGCCGACGTGGCCGACGCCCTGCACGGCATAGCTGTAATTGCCGACTTCCTCGTCGTTGAAGCGGTGCGACAAAGAGGCGCGGATGCCCTGCAGCGTGCCGAAGGCGGTGAACGGCGACGGGTCGCCCGAGCCGCCATGGACCTGGTGTACGCCGACACAGTTGTCGGTCTCCTGAAATACGTATTCCATGTCGTTGACGTCGATGCCGACGTCTTCGGCCGTGATGTAGCGACCGTGCAGGGACTCGATGAAGCGCCCGAAGGCGCGGAACAGCGCCTCGGACTTGTCCTTGCGCGGGTCGCCGATGAGGACGGACTTGCCGCCGCCCAGGTTCAGGCCGGCCACGGCGGCCTTGTAGGTCATGCCGCGCGACAGGCGCAGCACGTCCTCCAGGGCTTCCTGCTCGGTGGCGTAGGGCCACATGCGCAGGCCCCCCAGGGCCGGACCCAGGGTGGTGTTGTGAATGGCGATGATGCCCTTGAGACCGGCGTCCTTGTTGTGGCAGAACACGACCTGCTCGTGCTCGGTCGTGTGAATGGTTTCAAACAGATTCATCAAATCCTCCGGATCCTGCGCTTCTGTGTCGCAGGCTGATAGGGACCGAA
>SKKM01000247.1 GCA_007121485.1 Wenzhouxiangella sp.
ACTTGAGCGGGGCAAAGCCGGTGCCGCCGCCCATCAGCACGATCGGGCGGCGTGATCCGCGACGAATGAAGAAGGTGCCCAGCGGGCCTTCGAAACGCAGGATTTCCTTGGGCTGCATGGATTCGAAGACGTGGCCGGTGAAGCCGCCGCCGCTGACGTGCTTGATGTGCAGCTCGATGAAATCGCTCTCCGACGGCGCCGAGGCAATGGAAAAGGCGCGACGCTTGCCGTCCGCCTGGATGACGTCGATATACTGGCCGGCCAGGAACTGCAGGCGCGCGGCCTTGGGCAGCTTCAGGCGCAGGCGCATGATCTCCGGCGTGAACTGCTCCATCGACTCGACCCGCGCCGGCAGCTTGCGCACCGGGATGTCGGCGACCTGCTCGAGCTCGCGCGCCTCGATCACCAGGTCGCCTTCAGCCACGGCCTGGCAGCTCAGGGCCCAGCCGCCATGCAAGTCGTCGAAGTTGAGCGCGCTGGGCGGGTTGTACGGATACCGAACCTTGCCTTCCACAAGCCGGCACTTGCAGCTGGCGCAGGTGCCGTTCTTGCAGCTGTACGGCAGCACCACGCCGTGGCGCAGGGCGGCGTTGAGCACGGTCTCGCCCGGCCGCGCGCTGAAGCGGCGGCCGCTGGAGGCGATCGTGATGGTCGGCTGGCTGGCGGGGGCGGTCTGGGTCACGGTCGGATTCTGGTTCGGGCTGCGGGGTCTGGCGGGCGGTCGCGTGCCGGCCTTTCGGCTGGCTATGCTACTCTGCCGCGCTCATTCTCGTTGGTTTGCCGCTGAAGTTTCGTGAGCAAGTGGGTCCGCGTCTACACCGCCGACAACCCGCCGGAGGCCGTGTTCATCCGTGGGCTGCTGGAGGCGGAGGGCATTCCCGTGCGCCTGAAAAGCATGGAGCTGTGGACGGCAGCGGTCGAGATCTACTTTGCCGAAGGCGCCAGGCCCTCGGTCTGGGTGCCGAACAAGGCCCGCGAAGAGGCCGAGCGCGTCCTCGCCCAGCGTGACCGCAGCGGTATCGGCCGGCCCTGGGCCTGTGCTTGCGGCGAGCGGCTGGACGGCCAGTTCACCGTATGCTGGCGCTGTGGCGCGTCGCGGCCGGATGATGACTAAGCCGGAATCACGTTCACCGCTGATCGGCTGGCCCCTGCTGTGGCGCCTGCCCCTGCTGCTGGCCTACCTGCTGCTGCTGCCGCTGGCGGTGCTGGCCTTTGTGCCGGGAGTCAGGGAAATTCAGATGGGCCGAATGAAGTTTCATATGTGGGTGCACCGTTTGTGGATGCGCGGGCTGGTCGCCGTCTTCGGGATTCGCTTGCGCGTGAGCGGCGAACTGCCCCCGCCTCCGGCATTGGTCGTCGCCAACCACATCAGCTGGTTCGACATCCCGGTCCTGCACGCCCTGTGGCCCATGGGGCTGGTGGCCAAGGCCGAAATCCGCAGTTGGCCGCTGATCGGCCGTCTGGCCACCATTGCCGGCAGCATCTTCATCCAGCGCGGCAACCAGCAGTCGCGTCAGCGCGTCAACCGGCGCATGGCCGCGCGGCTGCGCCGGGGCGAGATGATCGGCGTTTTCCCCGAGGGCGGCATCAGCCCGGAACGTGGCGTGCAGCGCTTCCATTCGCGCCTGTTCGGCAGCGCCATCCGCGCGCGGGCACCGATCGTGCCGGTGGCCATCCGCTACTGGAGCGGCGGCGACATGCACCACGATGTGGTCTTCTCGCCGGGCCAGAATCTGTTCTCGAACATGCTGCGCCTGCTGTCGCACCCGCGCATGGAGGCCCAGGTCATGATCGCCGCGGTCATGACCGACCACATGCAGGGCCGTGATCTGCTGGCGCGCCAGGCACAGAACGCAGTGAGTGGGCTGTATGAGTCACGAGTCTGATCCGGTGCGGCTGGCCTTCAGCCCACGCGGCTGGCTGGCCAACACCCACGTCCAGTCCCTGATGACCTCCGGACCCTGGCGCAAGCGGCACGTGCAGCGCCAGGCCCGGGAATTCCTGGCCCGCAGCCAGCCGGCACTGATCCGGGCCTGGGACGGCACCCGCCTGCTGGGTTTCCGCAACCGCCCGCTCAAAGGGCCGGTCGAGCGGCGCTCCGCCCTGGTCATCCTGCTGCACGGCTGGGAGGGCAGCGTCGATTCCAACTACCTGGTGTCGACGGCGCAGGCCCTGGATGCGGCCGGATTCGAGACCTTTCGCCTGAACTTCCGCGATCACGGTGCCACCCATCACCTGAACGAGGGCCTGTTTCATTCCTGCCGCCTGGGCGAGGTGCTGGACGCGGTGGCGCAGGTGCGGCTGGCGCATGCGAACGGACCGGTCTTCCTGATCGGATTTTCCCTCGGCGGCAACTTCACCCTGCGCGTGGCCAGGGCCGCGCCCGACTACGGCTTCGACCTCACCCGGGCCATTGCGGTCAGCCCCGTGATCCGTCCGCGCCACGTGCTGGATGCGCTCGAAAGCGGCTGGGCCGTCTATCATCGTTACTTCGTCTACAAGTGGCAGCGCTCGCTCAAGATCAAGCAGGCGCTGTACCCGCAGGCCTATGACCTGTCGGGCTGGTTTCAACTGAAGAATCTGCGCGCGCAGACCGAGTGGCTGGTCGACCACATGACCCGGTTCCGGTCGCTGGATGACTACCTCGAGGGCTACTCGGTGGCCGGGGAGTACCTGGAAGGCCTGCAGACTTCCAGTCTGATTATCACGGCCGCCGACGACCCGATCATTCCGGTGACCGACTTCCATGACCTGCCGAAAACGCCGGCCCTGGAGATCGAGTTGCTCGAGCATGGCGGGCACTGTGGCTTCATCGACAGCTGGCGCATGCACAGCTGGATTGATCAACGACTGATTGGAGAACTATGTCGACACCTGAACAACTGATGGCGGAAATCCGCCAGATGCTGCAGCAAGGCCGCTACGCCGATGCCGCCTCGGCCTGCCGCGAGGCCCTGGGCGAGGCGCCGGAAAATGCCGATCTGCGCATGCTGATGGGGCTGTGCGAAGAGGCGGCCGGCCGCCCCGACAGCGCAAGGGCCTGGATGGAGAAGGCGCTGGAGAAAAACCCCGAGCATCCGGCGGCTGGTTTTCACCTGGCCCGTCTGCTGCTGGTCGAGGCGCGCGATGACGACGCCCGCAACGCCCTGGATCGCTGCATCGCCGTGGATCCCAACCATGCCGCGGCGCGCACGCTGCTGGCCCGCATCGACCAGCGCGCCGGCCGACCCGAGGCGGCCATCGAGGGTCTGCGCACCGCGCTGGTGGCCGACGAGGACTACGCCCCGGCCCATGCCGGGCTGGCCGTGCTGCTGTTGCGCCGCGGCGAGCTGGAAGAAGCCCACACGCATGCCGCGGCGGCGGTTCGCCTGCGCCCGGATGACGCGCTCAGCCAGGTCACCATGGCCCAGATCTTCCAGGCCCAGGGTCACTTCGACTTTGCCGAGCAGTGCCTGCGCAACGCCCTGGAAAAGCAGCCCGGGCACGCCCAGCTGCGCGCGGCGCTGGAGCAGCTGCAGCGTGTTCGGGGCGCGGGCGCCGGCGAGGACGAGCCCGACAGCGCCGCCGCGCAGCTTGAGCGCATGCGCGCGCATTACCGCCAGGGCCAGCTGCTGCCGGCGGCCGAGCTGGCCGAAGCGCTGCAGTTCCGCTTCGAGGCCACCGATCCGGTCATGCTGGAGCTGGCCGAGGTGCTCATGGACGCCGGCCAGATCGATTCGGCCGCCGACGTCCT
>SKKM01000055.1 GCA_007121485.1 Wenzhouxiangella sp.
CCGGCATCGGGCGCGACGAGTTCGACGCCGACAAGCTGCGCTACCACCGCATCATCATCATGACCGACGCCGACGTCGACGGCTCGCACATCCGCACCCTGCTGCTGACCTTCTTCTACCGCCAGATGCCGGAGCTGATCGAGCGCGGGCACGTCTACATCGCCCAGCCGCCGCTGTACAAGATCAAGCAGGGCAAGCAGGAGTGGTACTTGAAGGACGAGGCGGAGATGAACCGCTACATGCTGGAACGCGCGCTGGATGGCGCGCGCCTTTATCCGGCCGAAGAGACTCCGGCCCTGCAGGACAGCGCGCTGGCCGAACTGCTGCGCAACTTCCAGCAGGCCGACCAGGTCGCGGCGCGCCTGAAGTTGCGCTACGACCGCGATGTGATCAGCCAACTAATTGATTTCAAAACATTTATTCTGGAACCCTCGTTCGATGTGCAGGCCTGGGCGGAAGCCTTGCGCCAGCGCCTGGAGCGGGCGACGCCGGCCGGCGTGGTGTGGCACATCAAGCCGCTGGGCAGCGGCGGCGTGGTCGTTTCCCGGCACGGCCAGGGCGTGGTCCAGGACACCATTCTCGACGAGAGTTTCTTCCGCTCGCCCGAGTATCGCCAGCTGGCCCGGGTCGGATCGGTGGTCGGCGACCTGTTCGGGCCCGGTGCGCGCGTCGAGCGCGGCAACCAGTCGACGCGCGTGACGCGTTTCGCCGAGGCCTACGAGTGGCTGATCACCGAGTCGCGCAAGGGCCGCACCTTCCAGCGCTTCAAGGGCCTGGGTGAAATGAACCCGGACCAGCTGTGGGAAACCACGGTCAACCCGGACACCCGGCGCCTGCTGAAGGTGACCATCGAGGACGCCGTGGCCGCCGACGACATTTTCTCGACCCTGATGGGCAACGAAGTCGAACCGCGCCGCGCCTTCATCGAAACCAACGCCTTGCAGGTGAGCAACCTCGACGTCTGAATTGCAGGGTGATTTGGGAAAAGCCAAAAGCCAAAAGCCTCTCGCAAAGACGCCAAGACGCCAAGGACGCAAAGAAATTCTTGGTCAGGCTGCTTGAAGCTCCGAACAGTAACTGCAACTTGGCTGCCAGAGCCGCGCTGCCTTGAAGGCCTTCGCGGTCTGCCCAGGTCAACGTCAGTTTCAATCAATCCTTTCTCGCTTTTTCTTGGCGCCCTTTGCGTCTTGGCGTCTTTGCGAGAGGCTTTTTAAAGCAAAGTTTGGTTCAACCCGGATGCCGGGACAGGATGGACCGTCGGCCATGGAAGGCCGACCTACGGCGCCTGCCGGTCAGCGACCGCGATCTACCCTGACCCTAGTCCCTGACCCCTGATCCCTTCACCGCAGCAAAACAGCAGAAATTCAGGCACTGGAACCAGTCGATGACCTGGTCGAACCCGGCGTCCAGCAGGCGTTGGTGGTGGGTTTGGCGGCTGTCGGCGATGAGCACGTTTTCCAGCGCCTGGCGCTTGCGGGCGATTTCCAGGTCGGAGTAACCCTGGGCGCGCTTGAAGGCGTGGTGGTGCCGGTCCAGCCAGGCCTGGGCCGGTGCGTCGAAGGCCAGCTTCTCAGCCAGCAGCAGCACGCCGCCGGGCACCAGGCCAGTAGCGATGCGGCGCATGAGATCCGCGCGTAGCTCTGGGGCGATGAACTGCAGGGTGAAGTACATGATGACCAGCGAGGCGCGCTCGATCGGCACCGCGCAGGCGTCCCCCTCGATCACGTCAACTGGCACGAACGAGTTGTCTTCTGCAATGATCTGCCGACAACGTGCGACCATCTGCGGTGATTGGTCCACGGCAATGATGCTCACCCCAGGCGCCTGGATGGCGCGCCGGGCGGCCAGTGTGGCCGCACCCAGCGAGCAGCCCAAATCGTAGACGCGGGTGTTTTCGAGCACGCAGTCGCGGACCATCAGCGGGGTCAGTTCGAGCAGCTGCCGATAGCCGGGGACCGAGCGCTCGATCATGTCGGGAAACACCCGCACCACCCGCTCGGAGAACTCGAAGGGCTGTACTTGATCCTGCGTTTCGGCGTAGATTCGATCTCGGACGTCCATGGAGGCATTTTAAGGCTTGAAGGCCGAACCCCGGAGTGGCCCGTCCATCCTGCTCAGCGCCGGCCTGTTCGTGTTCGGCCTCGGCGCGGCCTGGCTGGGCGACTGGCGCCTGCACGACGTGATCTGGGGTTTCTGGATCACCTCGCTGGCCGTGGGCTACCTGATGATCATCGGCATCCTGGTGCACCAGGCCCGCCACCAGGTGCGCGATCTGGGCACGAGCCTGGCGCACGCCGGGGGAGGCGCACTGTTTCTGCTGGCTTTTTTCAGCTTCCACTTCGGCTTTTTCCACTGGGGCCACGCCCAGTTCCTGACCGCTTTTCTGGACTGGCCGGAAGGCTCCGATTTCTCCATCGGCCTGGTGCCCGAAATATTCGCAAGCTACTGGCCGATCGTGCTGGCCGGGCTGCTGTTCAGGCTGCCGGACTTGCGTGCCTACATGGGCCAGCGCTTCGAGAACCTGAGCCGCAAGCAGGATGTGGAAAAGGCGGCCGGCGATGCGATGAAGCTGCCCTACGCCGGGGTGGTGCGCCTGCATTTGGCGATCTTCGGCTTGTTTGGCCTGGCCATGCTGAATTTGCCCGAGCTGCCGACTTTCGCCCTGGCCTATGCCTGGTTTTTCCTGCCGTTCGATTTAAGCGCCGGCAAGACGGCGAATCGGCGCAACCAGCAGGCTTGACAGGTCGATCGCGGCATCCGGATTGGCCACGCTGTTGGTGCAGACCAGGCGCTTGACGCCGGCCTGGTTCAGGGTTTCGCGCGCCCGCTGGTCGTGCAGTCCGTGGACGCCGATGACCACGGGTGCGGGGAACCCGGCTGCGTGCAGGTGGCGGGTGGCTTCGGCAATGGTGGTGCCGGAGGAGATGATGTCGTCGATCAGGACCGGCTGCCGATCCAGAATGGCGTCCAGCTCCGGCAGGCGCATGTCCACCTTGCGGTCGCCGTGGCGCTTCTTCTCGAACACGCGCCACGGCCAATTGCCAATCTCCGCAACCGCCCGGATCCACTGCTCGCTTTCCCCGTCAGGTCCGATCAATACGGGCCGATCCAGCGAGGTCTTGATCCAGTCGGCAATGGCCGGCGCCGAGGGCAGCACTTCGGATTCCAGGGTGTAGATTTCGTCCAGGCTGGCGTAGCGGTGCAGGTGCGGGTCGACCGTCACCAGCCAGTCGAAGTGGGCCGACAGCCAGCGCGCGAAGGTCCTCGAGGTCAGCGCCTCGCCGGGACGGAAGCGCTGGTCCTGGCGCATGTAGCACAGGTAGGGGCAGACCAGGCCGAGCCGTGACGCGCCGAGGTCGCGGGCCAGGTCGGCGGCAAAAAGCAGCGCCGGGATACGCGCGTCCGGATCGTTGAGGGTGGCGACCAGCACCGCGCTGCGGCCCTCGAGATTGGCGTCGATGCGCAGGTAGCTTTCACCGTCCGGGAAGCGCCGGTAGGCCAGCGGCGCGGTGGTCCAGCCCAGCTGATCGGCTAGAGATTCGGCCAGGGTCTCGTTGCCGGGCAGGGCCAGCAGCACTCCATGATGGTCGGCGCTCATGATGCGGCTCCGCTGTCGGGCACGACGTTGACGATGTCGCCGTTGGAACCGGCGAACTCGCGCGCGTAGTTCAACTCGCCGACGCTTTCGGCGTGGATGGTGTAGATCGGCTGACCGGCCTCGACCAGGTCACCGAGGTGCACGTGCAGGTCCACGCCCGCGCAGGCGGCGGCCGGCGCGCCGGCAAGCTTGGCCACGCGGCTCAGGCGGCGGTTGTCGAAGGCCTTGACCTGCCCGCTGCGCGTGGCCTGTACCGAGACCCTGTGCCGCGCCAGGCTGGGCCGGGTGAAGCGGCCCTGGGCCTCGCAGATCGCGATCAGCTTGGCCAGGGCGGCCCCGCTTTCCAGGGCCTCGCCCGCCTTGCTCACGCCGTGCCCGTCTTCCGCGCCGCCGCACAGCTCGAGCAGGGCCCCGGCCAGTTCCAGGGAACGCGTGCGCAGATCGGCCGGTGCCTCCGGCGCCTGTTCGAGCACGGCCAGGATGTCGCGTGCTTCCAGGGCCGGGCCGATGCCGTTGCCGACCGGCTGTTGCCCGTCGGTCAGCAGGATGCGTGTTTCCAGGCCGAAGGCGCGCGCCACCGCTTCCAGGCGCGCCGCCAGCGCTTGCCCGTCGGCCTTGGCGCGCACCTTGGCCGTGGCCCCGACCGGCAGGTCCAGCACCAGGTGGCTGGAGCCGGCGGCGATTTTCTTCGACAGCACCGAGGCGACGAGCTGTGCTTCGGCGTCCAGGTCCATGACCCGGGCGACGCGGATCAGCACGTCGTCGACCGGGCTCAGGCCTACCGACCCGCCCCACACCAGGCAGCCGTTTTCCCGCTCGACCACCCGGCGCATCTCGGCCAGCGGCAGATCGACCCGGGTCAGGGTTTCCATGGTGTCGGCGGTGCCGGCCGGGGAGGTGATGGCGCGCGAGGAAGTCTTGGGCATCCACAGCCCGCACGCGGCCACGATGGCGACCACCAGCGGCGTGGTGCGGTTGCCCGGGAGGCCGCCCACGCAGTGCTTGTCGGCGATCGGCGCTCGCGGCCAGCGCAGGCGTTCGCCGACCTCGATCATTGCCTCGGTCAGGTAGATCAGCTCTTCGTCGTCCATCGACCGGGTGGCCATGATGGTCAGCAACATGGCCAGGTGGATATCGGCATAGCGCCCGGCCGCCACGTCGTTCAGGATGGCGCGCAGGCTGTCGCGGCTGAAGCGCTGGCCGTAGATGCGCCCGCGCAGGCTGCCCAGGGACTGCAGCGGTTGCGGGTGGCGCAGGTGGATCAGGTCGCCTTCCTCGATCTCGAGCAGGCGCCAGGCCGACTCCGACAGCGCCGCTTCATCGAGTTCCAGCAGCTCGGAGTCGATCTGGTAGAGCGTTGCGATGACTTGGTTTCCACCGGCCTCGAGCTGGATGCGCGCATGCGCGCTGAAGCCCTCGGACCGGCACACGGCGCAGTCGCGGCGGGTGATGATCACCGGCTCGTCGTGGGTATCCAGGGCGATGCGGCGCGCCTTCAGGTTGTTCGAAGTCTGGACGATGGCGCCGTTGGCGGGATTGGTGTTCATGGCGGCAAATCAAATCAGAGAGTAGGTGGTTTGCGGGTCCGGCACCACTGCCGGCCAGCGCAGTTCCTCGCCGATGCGTTCGGCCAGGGCGGTGGCGGCGGCGCTTTCGCCGTGGACCACGAAGACCTGTTTCGGCGCCCTGGGCAAGCGGCCCAGCCAATCCATCAGTTCGTCGCAGTCGGCATGGGACGACAGCATGTCCAGGTTCTCGATGCGCGCGCGCACCGGCCAGTCCTCGCCGTGGATGCGGATCTGCTCGGCGCCGTTGATGAGCTTCTCGCCGCGCGTGCCGCCGGCCTGGTAGCCGGAAAACAGGACGGTGTGCCGGGCATCGGACAGGTACACCTTGAGGTGGTGCAGCACCCGTCCCCCGGTCGCCATGCCGCTGCCGGCGATGATGATCTTGGGCATGGGATCGTGATCGAGCCGGCGCGATTCTTCGGCGTCGTGCACGTAACGCGGCAGCGCGCAGGCCGCCTCGGCCTCGGCGCGGCTCAAGCGATGGTCATCCGGGTGATCGGCGAACACCTCGGTGGCGTTGATGCCCAGCGGTGAATCGAGGAACACCGGCACCCGCGGGATGCGACCGGCCTGCATCAGCCGGCACAGGTGATGCAGCAGCAGCTGGGTGCGCCCGACCGCGAAGGCCGGCACGATCACCGTGCCGCCGCGGCCGACGGTGTCGCGGATGACCTCGGCCAGGCATTCCTCCGGGTCGGCGGTGGAGCGCTGCCTGTCGCCGTAGGTGGATTCGATGACCACGTAGTCGGCCGCGGCCGGCGGATCCGGCGGCGGCATGGTGGCGCTGTTGTTCTGGCCCAGGTCGCCGCTGAACAGGACGCGTACCGGGCCGCTTTCTACCAGCACGCTGGCCGCACCCGGAATATGCCCGGCGCGGAGGAAGCGGGCGCTGACCCGGTCGCTCAAATCGAAACGCTGGTCGAACGGCTGGGTGCGGAACTGGTGCAGGCAGGCTTGCGCCTCGGCCTGGGTGTACAGCGGCCGGGCCGGCTGGTGCTTGGTGTAGCCGTAGCGATTGGCGCGGGCGGCGTCCTTTTCCTGGATGAAGCCCGAGTCGGGCAGAAGGTAACGACACAGATCTCGGGTCGCCGGCGTGGCGTGGATCCAGCCGCCGTAGCCCTCGCGGCACAGCACCGGCAGGTAGCCGGAGTGGTCGAGGTGGGCGTGGGTGAGGACCACCGAGCGCAGGGCGCCGGCGTCGAATCCCGGATGCGCCCAGTTGCGCAGGCGCAGATGCTTGAAGCCCTGGAACAGGCCGCAGTCGACCAGGTGTTGCTCACCGCCGGCCTGCAGCAGGAAGCGCGAGCCGGTGACGGTTTCGACCGCGCCGAAGAAGCGCAGGCTGAGTTCGCTGTTGCCGGCCACGTTCAAGCCGGACCGTGCTGCGTCTGCTCCACCATCTCGGCAAAGCGCTGTAGCACGGCGCGCCCGGACGGGGTGGGGCGCAGCGAACTCAGCAGCCGGTCGGCAAAGATGCCTTCACCGCTGAGCACGGAGCGGCGCGAGCGGATGTAGCAGTCCATGATGTCGACGTCGAACTCGGGGTGAAACTGCAGACCCCAGCTCAAGTTGCCGAAATACAGGCCGTGATGCGGGTCGCCCTGGGTGCGCGATACCACCTGGGCGCCTTTGGGGGGCTCGAGCACGGCCTCGACGTGGGTGGCCTGGAACGCCGCCCCCGGCGCGAACTGGCCCAGCAAGCGGTCGTCCCGGTCGAGGATTTCGACATCGAAGGAACCCATGCGACGCCCGTTCGGGTTGGGGCCGACCACGCCGCCGAGGGCGTGGGCCAGCAACTGGTGGCCGTAGCAGACGCCGAGCATGGGCAGGCCGTGGTCATGGGTCTCGGCGATCCAGGCCGCGGCGCGCTCAGACCATTCGTGGCGATGCGACACCATGGCCGGCGAACCGGTGATGAGCACGGCGGCCAGATCATCGCGCCGCTGCGGCAGGCGCTCGCCCTGGTGCACGCTGACCGTGCGGAAGTCGAAGCGCTCCGGGCCGATGCCGTTGATGAACCACTGATCGAAATCGCCGAAGCGTTCGGCCGCCTCCGGGACGCTGGAGCCGGTCTTGACGATCAGCATGACGAGTTTGTGCATGCGAACCATGATAAGACCTCGCCCGCTATACTGGTTGTTGGCCTTGACCGACCCGATTTCGGGCGCCCGCTGACCGTGAATTTTCAGGATTTCATTCGCACCCTGGACCGCTACTGGTCGGACCTGGGCTGCGTGCTGACCGCACCGCTGGACCTCGAGGTCGGTGCCGGCACCTTCCATCCGGCCACCTTCCTGCGCAGCATCGGCCCGGAGCCGTGGAACGCCGCCTATATCCAGCCCTGCCGCCGGCCCACCGACGGGCGCTACGGCGAAAACCCCAACCGCCTGCAGCACTACTACCAGTACCAGGTCGTGATGAAGCCCTCGCCGCTCGACTTCCAGGAGCTCTACCTCGGCTCGCTCGACGCGGTCGGCATCGATCCCAAGGTCCACGACATCCGGTTCGTCGAAGACAACTGGGAATCGCCGACCCTGGGTGCCTGGGGCCTGGGCTGGGAGGTCTGGCTCAACGGCATGGAGGTGACCCAGTTCACCTATTTCCAGCAGGCCGGCGGCCTAGAGTGCAAGCCGGTCATGGGCGAGATCACCTACGGCCTGGAGCGCCTGGCCATGTACCTGCAGGGCGTGGAGAGCGTGTTCGACCTGGTCTGGACCGATGGCCCCTACGGCCCGGTCACCTACCGCGACGTGTATCACCAGAACGAGGTCGAGCAGTCGGCCTACAACTTCGAGCGCGCCGACACCGGCAGCCTGTTCGCCTGGTTCGACACCTGCGAGCAGCAGGCAAGAGCCCTGGTCGAGGCCGATCTGCCGCTGCCTGCCTACGACCAGGTGCTCAAGGCTTCGCACACCTTCAACCTGCTCGACGCGCGCCAGGCGATCTCGGTGACCGAACGCCAGCGTTTCATCCTGCGCGTTCGCGACCTCTCGCGCATGGTCGCCGAGGCCTATTACGGCCGCCGCAAGGCCCTGGGCTTTCCCGGCCTGGGTGCAGCAGCGGAGGCATCGGCATGAGCGCGGTAACGAGCGAGACGCACAGCCTGCTGCTCGAGCTGGGCTGCGAGGAATTGCCGGCCAGGCAACTGCAGGCCCAGCTGGAGTTGCTGCGCGAGGGCTTGTGCAGCCGCCTGGCCGATGCCGGGCTGATCGAGGCCGAGCCGCAGGCGCGCTGCCTGGGAACGCCGCGCCGCCTGGCCATCATCATCGAAGACGTCAAGACCCGCCAGCCCGACCGGGTGATCGAGCGCAAGGGTCCGGCCGAAAGCGCGGCCTTCGATGCCGACGGCCGGCCGACCCGGGCCGCCGAAGGCTTTGCCCGCAGCGTGGGGCTGGCCGTGACGGAACTGGAGCGGCTGGAAAACGAGCAGGGCAGCTGGCTGTATGCCCGCATCAACGAACCGGGCCGCGGCCTGGCCGAAGTGCTCGGCGAGATCCTGGACGCCACGATCAAGACCATGGCCGGCGCGCGCAGCATGCGCTGGTCGGACCGGCCCGAACGGTTCCTGCGGCCGGTGCGCTGGCTGCTGGTGCTGCACGGTTCCGAGGTGGTGCCGGTCTCGGCCTTCGGCCTGGACGCCGGCCGCCAGACCCAGGGCCACCGCATCCACGCCCCGGGCTGGCACGCGGTCGCCTCGGTGGACGATTACATCCCGGTGCTGAAAAGCGCCCATGTGCAGGTCGATCCGGCCAAGCGCGGCCGCGCGATCGTCGCCGGCGCCCAGACCCTGGCGCGCGGTGCCGGGCTGGAGGTGGAAATCGATGCCGACCTGCTCGACGAAGTGGCCGGCCTGACCGAATGGCCGGTGCCCGTGATCGGGGCGTTCGACGAGTCCTTTCTCGAGGTGCCGGCCGAAGCCCTGATCTGCTCCATGCAGCAGCATCAGAAATGTTTTCCCCTGCGCCATGCCGATGGCCGCTTGGCGGCCCGCTTCATTGCCGTGGCCAACATCGAAAGCCGCGACGTCGGCGCCATGACCGCCGGTTTCGAGCGCGTCATCCGGCCGCGCCTGGCCGATGCGCGGTTTTTCTACGAGCAGGATCGGCGTTTTTCGCTGGAGCAGCGGCTGGAGCGTCTGGAGCAGGTCAAGTTCCAGGAGAAGCTGGGCTCGGTGGGCGCCAAGGTGCGCCGGCTCCAGGCCCTGGCCACTGACCTGGCGCCGGTGCTGGACGCCGACCCCGAAACCGTGACCCGGGCGGCGCTGCTGTGCAAGAGCGACCTGGTCACCGAGATGGTGGGCGAGTTTCCCGAACTGCAGGGCATCATGGGCCGCTACTACGCGCTGGCCGACGGCGAGCCCGACGACGTCGCCGTCGCCATCGAGAGCCACTACCTGCCGCGCCACGCCGGCGACTCCCTGCCGCTCGACCCGGCCGGACGGGCGCTGGCGCTGGCCGACCGCCTGGATACCCTGGTCGGTGTCTTCGCCGCCGGCCAGAAGCCGCGCGGCGGCAAGGACCCGTTCGCCCTGCGGCGTGCGGCGCTGGGCGTCATCCGCATCCTCGACGCCGCCGGCGCCAGCGTGCCCTTGAGCTGGCTGGTCGAAAAGGCCGCCGACTGCCTGGCCGATGACCTCGGCGAGGGCGCGGGAATCGAGCTGGATCTGCTGAAGGAAGTCGAGGAGTTCCTGCTCGAGCGCCTGCGTTCGTATGCCGCCGACAGCGGCATCGAAACCAACACCGTCCAGGCGGTGGCCGCGATCGAGGCCAGGGTGGTGCCTGACTTCATGGCCCGCGCGCGCGCCGTCCAGGCCTTTGCCGACGATCCCATGGCCGACAGCCTGATCGCCGCCAACAAGCGCATCGCCAACCTGCTCAAGCAGGCCGAGGAGACCGGGCTGGACCAGGTCGACCGCGAGGCCCTGGTCGAACCCGCCGAGCAGTCGCTGTTCGATGCCCTGCAGCGCATCGAGGCCGACCTGTTCGCCGACGCCCTGCAGACCAGCCGCGACTACGGCCGGGAGCTGGGCGGTCTTGCCGCGCTGCGCGAGCCGGTGGATCGCTTCTTCGACCAGGTCATGGTGATGGCCGACGACGAGCATCTGCGGCGCAACCGGCTGAGCCTGCTGCTGCAGCTGCGTGCCCTGTTCCTGCGCGTGGCTGATGTCGCCCGCCTCGGACGCTGATGGCGAGCAAGACCGTACCGGTCCTGATCCAGCGCGGCCTGCTGCTGGACGAGCAGCGCGGCCCGGATCCGGCCCGCATCGACGCGCTGGTCGCTTTCCAGAGGTCGGCGCGGCGTCGCCTGCTGCTGCTGGCGCGGCAGCCGGTGCGCTGGCGCCCGACCCGCAACTCCGTCGACGAAGACCTGGGTCTGCAGCAGACCCTGCACCAGGCCGTGCGCCGGGCAGGGGCCGAACTCGACGGCGTGCTGTACCTGACCGTCGGCCTGTTCGCGCGACGCCAGGGGCGCCTGGACGAGCTGGTCAGGATGGCCGACCGCTACCGGATCGAGCCGGCCGAGCTGGTGGCCGTGGGCAGTGACGCCACCTTGCTCGAAAGCATCGTCCAGTCCGGCGGCCGGGCGCTGTCGGTCGGTGAGCGGGTCATTGGCGCCAGCCGGCACCCATCGCTGAAGGCTGCCCTGTCGGCGCTGCTCTGATCGGAGCGGCACCGCTGCCGTGGTCGACGCCCGCTCCATGATCGACACCCTGTCGCGCTGGTTCGACCGCGCCGGCGCGAGCGCGGCGGTGACCGCGCACGCTGAGGCGCTGCACCGCCACGGCGATTTCCCGCGCTGGCAGCAGGCGGTGTCGAAGCTGCCGGCGGTCGAGCCGGGCTGGACGGTGCGCGACGGCTGGCTGCATGCCGGCGCACCGGCCGCGGAGCGCGACATGCTGCGCGACCTGCTTGAGGCCTTCATTCCCTGGCGCAAGGGGCCGCTGGTACTGGGTGGAGTGCCGATCGAGACGGAATGGCGCTCCGACTTCAAGTGGAACCGCGTGGCCCCGCACATCGACCTCAAGGACACTCGCGTGCTGGACGTGGGCGCGGGCAATGGCTACTTTGGCTGGCGCATGCTGGCGCAGGGCGCCGCGCGGGTCCTGGCCTGCGACCCGACGCCGCTGTTTGCGATGCAGCATGCGGTGATCCGGCACTTCGCCGGTGCCGCCGAGCATGAGTTGCTGGCCCTGCGCCTGGAAGATCTGCCGCCGGCCTTGAGCGGTTTCGACGTGGTCTTCTCCATGGGCGTGCTGTACCACCGGCGCGATCCGGCCCTGCACCTGGCCCAGCTGCGCGAGCGCCTGCGCCCGGGCGGTTGCCTGGTGCTGGAAACACTCGTCCTGCCCGATGAGGGGCAGGTCGTCGTCCAGCCGGAGGATCGCTACGCCGGCATGCGCAACGTGCACGCCCTGCCGTCGCTGAGCAGTCTGCTCGGCTGGCTGGAGACGGCGGGTTTCGGCGCTGCGCGTTGCGTCGATGTCAGCGTCACGACCCCCGACGAGCAGCGATCGACCCGGTGGATGCCGTTTCACTCGCTTGGTGAAGCGCTGCACCCGGTCGACGATCGCCTGACCGTCGAAGGCCTGCCGCGCCCGCGCCGGGCCACACTAACTGCTATGCTCCAACGCCCATGATCAGAGAAGCCCTGATTACCCTGCTGGTGGCCGCGATTGTCATCGTGGTGGCGCGCATCCAGCGCGGTCGCCGCGTCGCGCGCGAGCAGCGCGCGCTCGAGGTCAAGGAAGACGAGCCCTGGTATCGGGCGCCATCGGCCATCATTGGCTTCATCTTCGCCGGCCTTGTCATCCTGTCGACCACGGCCGTGACCGGCTACCGCTTCTGGTATGCCAACCAGATCGTTCAGGTCGAGGTGATCGATCCAGGCTCAGGTTCGCGCACGGTCTACCAGGTCAAGCGCCGTGACCTGGGCGAGCGCGAATTCCGCACGGTGGACGGGCGCCGCGTGTCGCTCGGCGCCGGCGACCGGGTCGAGCGGGTGGACTGAACTAAGGCTCAGGCAACCCCGAGGATCACGCCGAGACTTTTATTCCGCGCTGCCCCGGAACAGGCCGAAGATATTGGCCATTACGATCAGGATCAGCAGAGGAGTCACGACGCGGGTCAGCCACAACCAGGCTTTGAAAGCCCAGTCCGGCATCTTGTCATCCAGCTCTTCCTTGGTAATCGTCTTGGATAGGACCCAGCCGGCAAACAGCGCCGTCAGCAGTCCCCCAACCGGCAGCATGATGTCGGTGGCGACGAACTCGATCGCGCCCATCAGGTTCTTGCCGCCGATGGTGACTTCAGACCAGATGTTGAAGGAGAACACGGTGGCCAGGCCAAGCAACCAGCCGAGTGCTGCGATCAACAGGGCCGCTGTCTTGCGCGACAGGTTGGTCGCCTCGACCAGGTAGGCGGTGGCCGGCTCCATCAGCGAGATCGAGCTGGTCCAGGCGGCGACCGACAGGAGCAGGAAGAACAGCGCGCCGTAGAGGATGCCGAACGGCATCTGGGCGAAGGCCAGCGGCAGCGAGGTGAAGATCAGGCCGGCGCCGCCGCTGCCCGGATCGATGCCGAAAGCGATGATGATGGGGAAGATGGCCAGTCCGGCCACCAGGGCGACGACGGTATCGGAGGCCGCTACTGCGGTGCCGACCTTGGGCACGTCGACATGGGCGGGCAGATAGGCGCCGTAGGTCATGATGGCGCACATGCCCAGGCTCAGGGTAAAAAAGGCCTGCCCCAGCGCGGTGACCACGACGCCGGTGGACACCTGCGACCAGTCCGGCTTGAACAGGAATCTGGCGGCGTCCCAGAAATGTCCGGTGCTGATGCCGTAGGCCAGCAGGATCAGTAGCAGAACGAACAGCATCGGCATCAGGATCCCCACCGCTCGTTCCAGACCCTTCTCCACGCCCATCGCGACCACGCCGACCGTCATCAGGATGAATACGCCGTGCCAGAAGGTCAGCTGGCCGGCGTTGCCTAGCAGGCTGCCGAAGGTGGCGTCGGGGTCAGTGATGCCGGGGGCGCCGAATAATTCCTTGATGTACAGAAATCCGTAGTGCAGGGTCCAGCCGGCGACCAC
>SKKM01000117.1 GCA_007121485.1 Wenzhouxiangella sp.
AGAGCAGGAACAGACCGCTGACCAGGCCGGCGGCCCCGGCATGATGGACCCAGAACTGCAGGGTGCGCAGCAGCCCCCTGCGTCCCGGGAGCCAGAGCCGCCCGATCACGGCGTAGGCGAAGGACAGCAGGAAGCCCACCAGCAGCAGGTGGGCATGGGTCACCGCCTGGCCGTGGTCGTGGCTGGCGGCCATGTGGATTCCGAGACCGAGGCCGACCATGGCGTAGGCCAGGCCGGCAAGCAGGTGAAGGCGATCGACGGACATGTTCATGATTCGGCAGCTCCTGTGTGATTGGGATTGAATGCGCTGCCATGCTGGCCCGCGGCGGGCCTGCTGTCCTGCAAGAGAACTCAAATTTTCCTCAAAGAAAAGCCCCGGACCGGCGAACCGGTCCGGGGCTGGCAGGAACTGCCGTTAGAGACCGGCCTAGAAGCGCGCGTTCAGCCCCAGGAAGTACTCACGGCCGATGATGCCGACCGGATAGGCGCGCGCGCTGATGACCGGCTGCTTGTCGAACACGTTGTTGACGCCGGCGATGATGCGGATCTGGTCATTGGCCATGAAAGAGCCGCTGAAGTCATGCCGCCACATGTCGCCGGTCCAGGCGTTCTCGACGTTGTTTGCGCTGTTGTTGTCGATGCGCGGCGAGAACTCCAGGAACTTGCCCCAGTACTGGGCGCGCCAGTTCAGGGTCAGGCGGTCCCAACGCCAGCGGGCGAAGGCGCTGAACGCGTTGCGCGGCTGGCCGCCTTCGTACAGCAGGTCGTTGATGATGCTGTCGTCGACCGGATCTTCGAAACGCTCCAGCTTGTTGACCCAGTTGCCGGTGATGCCCAGCGTCATGCTGCCGTAGGGGTCCAGCGCCGAGCTCAGGCTGCCCAGTTCGAAGCTGTAGCGCACCGAGTAATCCACGCCCTGGGTGACGATGCGGGCGAAGTTCAGCTGGCTGCTGACGAACGAGCTGAAACCGAGGAAGGTCGGCGAGTTGGGGTCGCGGTCGCGCGTGAACTGCTCGCAGAACTGGTTGGGGAATGTCGCTGCGTCGTAGCAGGCGTTGACCAGCTGCTGCACGCCGATGGTGGAGATGGCGTCCTCGATCTCGATGTCGTACCAGTCGACGGTGATCGACAGGCCGGGCACGAAGCGCGGCTCCAGCACCACCCCGGCGGTGAAGGTGTCGGCCGTTTCCACGTCCAGATCCGGGTTGCCGCCGACGAAGCCGGAGAAGCGGGCGGTCAGCGGATCGCTGAAGTTGGCCGGCAGGCCGTCAGCGGCACAGTTGATCGGGCGGTTCGGCGTGCCGTCGTTGATGTTGCCGAGGTCACAGGGATCCAGCGGGCGGGCGGTGGCCGGCTGCAGCGGGCTGAACAGCTCGTTGATGTTCGGCGCGCGCACGGTCTGCGACAGGGTCGAGCGGAAACGGATGTCCTGGATCGGCGCGTAGGTCAGGCGCAGGTTCCAGCTGTCCGTGCTGCCCAGGGTCGAGTAGTCCGAGTAGCGGTAGGCCGCATCCAGGGTCAGGTCTTCCACGCCCGGACGGTTGTTGAGCAACGGCAGGGAGACCTCGAAGAACACTTCCTTGACGTCGAAGTCGCCGGAGGTGTTGTCGGTCGGCGCGTCGATGGGGAACACGCGCGAGGCGGTCGGCAGGATGTCCAGCGGGTCGGCCTGCGGCAGCTCGAAGCCGTCGGCGCGGAAGCGGCTTTCTTCCTTGCGGTACTCGAAGCCGGCCACCATGCCCATGGCCCCGCCCGGCAGTTCGAACCAGTCGGAACTGTCGCCGACCACGAATCCGCTCAGGACAGTTTGCTCGATGGTGCGCTTGCGCTCCATGTCGACGATGACGAAGTCGATCGCCTCCTGGCTGGGCGCGCCGACGCCGAACAGGTTGAGCGGTGCGCACTGGCCGCTTCCCGGGGTGAAGGTCTGGTAACCGCGGAAAGGCCCGGCGCTGCGCAGGAAGGAATCACCCGGGATCGAGGTCGGATCCAGCTCGGAGCGGCAGACGATGTTGCCGGTGGCCGGGTCGATCACGGCATCGGCAGCGGCGTAGTAGCGGTCCAGCGCCAGCCCGGTGAACTGGGTATCGGCGGTGGTGCGGCCGTAGTTGACGGCCACCTCGTAACCCCAGTCGGTATCGCCGATCATGCCTTCCAGGCCGGTGACGAAGCGCAGGGTCTCGCGCCGCGCGGTGCTGCGGCGCTGGCCCAGGTCGGTCATGTCGCGCCCGATCAGGATGTTGACGTTGTCAAGCACGAACAGGTCGGGGTTGTTGTTGACGAAGGTCTCGATCGGCTCACGCAGGTCCTGCGGAATGAAGGGGTTGTCCCAGCGCAGGATGTGCGAGTCGAAGAAGCCCTGGACTGCCTCGCTGCCGTCGTCGACGGTCTTGGAGCGGGCGAACTTGCTTTCGAAGAAGAAGCGGGTCGAGGGGTTGAAGTCGTAGCGGGTGTTCAGGTTGAGCACCACGCGCTGGTCGTCCGGGGTGATGGACTGGCCGTCGCGACCGCCAGAGGTGCCATCCCCGCCGAAGGCGTTCTCGGCACCGGCCAGCAGGCCGTCGCGGAACACGTCGACCGGACCGCCGGCTTCGCGCACCACGTGGCAGCCGGCAAAGAAGCCGAAGCGCTGCAGGATCACGCCGTTGACGGTCTGCAGGCAGTCCTCGATGCCGTCCCCGTTGATGTCGAAGATCAATCCGGAGGGACCGCGGTTGACCGGGAGCGGCGAGCCGAAGTCCTCGAAGTCCACGCCCGGGAAGGCCGACAGGAAGCCGTCGCCGAACCAGTCGACGCCGATGAGCGAGCCGTAGCTGGTCAGGTTGAAGCGGCCGAAGGGCTGCAGGCTCTGCGCCGGCACACCGACGATGCGGTTGCACAAGGCATCACGGCCGCCCCCGAGGGTGGTGTCGCCGTCGCCGCAGAAGCCGGAGATCTGGCTGCCCAGCAGCAGAGGATCCAGCCCGAACTGGGCGATGTCACCGGCCTGGATGAAGCGGACCGGGTTGGGCCAGACCGAGGCCAGGCGGTCGCCGCGCGTGTGCGAGCGGTCGCCCTGGGACAGGCCCAGCGTGTCTTCGAAGCTGAGCGAGAAGGTGACGTTGCCGCGGTCATCGGCGTAGTTGCTGCCCCAGGTCGCGCTGACCGCGCGCCGGTCGGCGTCACCGCGGTGCGAGAGGTTGTACTGGGCGTTGAAGTCGAAGCCCTCGAAATCGTCCTTGAGCACGAAGTTGACCACGCCGGTCACGGCGTCGGCGCCGTAGACCGCCGAGGCGCCGCCGGTGAGTACTTCGACGCGCTCGACCAGGGCCGGCGGGATGGTGTTGACGTCGACCGACGCGCTGCCGGCCAGGCCGGCCACGTGGCGGCGGCCGTTGACCAGGGTCAGCGTGCGCACCGATCCGAGGTTGCGCAGGTTCAGGACCCCGGCGCCGGCCGCGCCGGCCGAGGTCAGGTTGTCCGTGGCGTTGGCCGAGCCCAGCAGCGCGGGCAGGTCGCGGACCACGTCGATGACGTTGATCTCGCCGGACAGTTCGATGTCTTCGGCATCGACCGACTGCACGGGCGCCGGTGAAATCAGGTTGGGATCGCGCGCGATGCGCGAGCCGGTCACCACGATGCGGTCGGTCAGCTCGGCCTCTGCCTCGGCCTGCGCCCCACCTTCCTGGTCAGCCACCTGGTCTTGCGCGGCCAGCTCGGCTTCGGTTTGGGCAT
>SKKM01000261.1 GCA_007121485.1 Wenzhouxiangella sp.
GCAACCGGAATGCCGGTGCGGGTTTGCAGCGCCTCATGCTGGTAGGCGTCGAAAAGATTGCGCCAGGCCTCGGTGGTGCCCAGGTCGCCTTCGGGCACGGTCTTGACGATGGAGCCGAGGCCATGCTGGCCGACCTCTTCGGGTGTTGCGGTCGAGACGTCGGCCTGGACCATCTGGCCAACCTTCTCCACCAGCGTCATGTCGGCCACCGCCGCGGCGATGTCGGCCTCGCTCACCGGTGCCGCGGGCCAGCGAGAGCGGGCCGGTTCCGTGGGCGCCGCCGTCGGGCCGGCGCAGGGCGGCAGCGCGGGGACTGGCGCGGGCGCTTCGGCCAGCGCTGTCTCCCACGGCGCCGTCAGCATCAGCAGGAGTGTGAGTAGCGCTCCGGCCAACACGGCCAGATGCTGCTGCTTGCGGCCCCGATGGAACGTGCTCAGCGCCTGCTCGGAGGACGTTGATATGCCCCGGCTCGGGCCGTGCTTGCTGGCTGTCTTGTCCAGTGTTCGCTTCATGAACCTGAATACTGCCACACTGGCCTCGCAGGTACCCGGGCCATGTCGAAGCATGGCGGGCGCCGGAGGGATTGCCAACTAACTGTCAGAGGAGACTCCTCCTGTCAGCGCTGAAATTCTTGGTGCCATCTACCGTCAGGCGCGTAGCGCAGTCAGGACTGCGGACTCGCTCTCCATTCGCAAGCAACGCAGAAAAATGAGTAGTAAATGCCCTAGCTGGAAAGAACGATCGGCAGGAGCGCCTTGCAGGACTGAACCCCGCGTTCATGGTCCAGCCATTCGGGCTTGACAGGCTTCCCTTCGGCTGCGGCGATCATCGCGGCGGGGAAGTCGACGCCCGCGAGATGGGAAAACGGGTAGCCGCCGCCGAACCTGGCGTTGAACTCGATGATGCTGGGCTCGCCGGTGACGGCATCGAGCATGACATCGATATCCAGGTTGCCGCGGTGCCGGAGAATTCGGCCGAGGCGTTCCGCGCACTCCCGCACCAGGGCCTGGTCTTCGGTGATCGCAACGTCGGTCTCCCCGGAGCGCATCGCCAGCTTCCGCTTGACGACCGTGGCCATGTGATCGCCGGAGAAATCATTCAGCACGTCGACACCGTACTCGGTGCCGGCAAGCTTTTCCTGGATCAGGACGTTTTCGTCGGGGGCGCTGCGGGCCAGCATGCGCAGGTAACTGGCCTCGATGTGCTTCTGGCTGTATCGGTAAAAGAACTCCAGTTCCTCTGCCGTTTCGGCAGTGAAGACACCGATCGAGCCCATTCCGCATCGCGGCTTCACGATCAGCGGGAAAGAGAGCTTTCCTTGCTCGAGCGCCACTCTGGCCGAATCGATGCCGAGAAACGTCCTCGGTGTGCCAAGGCCGTGCTTTGTCAGCAGGCTTTGGGTCTGCCACTTGTCGTTGGCGGCTTCCACTGCCCACGGGTCGCTGACTGCAAGGGCCACGCCAAGAGACTCGAAGGCCTCGCGGTGGCGAGCGATCGTCGGCAGGTCAATGTCGAACAGGGGTACCAGCAGGCCGATGCTTTCCTTGCGACAGATGTCCAGCAGGCTGGGGACATAGTCCGCCGAACTGATCAACGGAACCTGGTAGCAACGGTCCGCAAGCGCCATTCCCGGAGAAGCGGACGAACTGTTGACCGCGACGACCCGCCCGCGCCCTGCCAGTCCCGCCTTGAAATACTCAACGAGGTAGGATCGCCGGCCGACGCTCGTCAGCAGGACGTTCATTGGACCTGGCCGCCAGGGTCATCCGTGACGTAGGACGCCAGGGCGGTGGTGGCATTGTCGGCGGACTTCAGCAAATTCCCGTGGCTGTCGACGATGGCCGGCGCCGGATGGATGAAGTCCGGAGTGTAGTTGATGGAGTAAGCACCGCGGTTCCCGAAAACGATGAAATCACCGACCTCGAGGTCGGCGACCAGTTCGGGCACGATGGTGTCGTGCTCCATGCAGGTGTTGCCCACTAGGGCACAGGGCTGCAGTAGGCTGCCTCGTGCCCGCTCCGGCGCCACCACCGACAGCGGCGCCTGGAGCGCGGAATGGGTCGGGTTGACGCCGACGATGCTGGTGTCCAGCAGCGCCTGCCGCCGACCATTGCGCTGTCGGATGCCCATGACCCGGGCGACGAGAATCATGGTGTCGGCAACCACGGAAACCCCGGGCTCGATCAGCAATTGAACCTGCCCATCCGGGCACATCGAGGCAAAGGCCTTGCCGATCGCGGCCGTGTATTCATCCGCGGTGGCAATCGGGCAGTCGAACTGCCGGCGCAGCGCCTCGGGCAGTCGACCGAAAAAACCGCCGCCGACGTTGATCGAGCCCAGCCGATGACGCGGGTTCAGGGTATTCGCGATCGACCAGAGCGTCTCCAGTCTGGCGACGAACTCTTCCGGGGTTTTGGTGGGCGAGTTCAGGTGGCAGTGGAGCGAATTGACAGTGATGTGTTCATGTTGGTCGAGCAGTTTCAGTGCAGCGTCAAGTTCCCCAGTTTCCGCGCTCAGTCCGAACCGGCTTTCCGCTCCGTCCGCCTTGCAGGCGCTGATCCTCAGGCCGATCCGGCAGGGGGCGCCATGATCCGTGAGCCGCACCAGCCGCTCGAGTTCGTGCAGTGAATCCAGGTTGAGCTGGCTGCCCGACTGCAGGGCGAAAAGCAGATCCTCGTCGCGCTTGACCGGGCCATTGAAGACCAGCCGGTCGGCGGGAAGGAAACGGCGGGCGACATCGTACTCGAAGCGGGAAACCACCTCGCCCATGCCCTGCAGATCGGCGAGCAGACGACCGATGGCGGGCATGTAGTTGGCCTTGAAGGCGTAGGCGACGTCGGAATTACGGTAGTGACGACGCAGGCCCTCCCGGAACGCCAGATAGTTGCTCTTGAACCGCTCCGCGTTGAAGACATAGAACGAGTCGCCGTGCTTGCGGGCGACTCGGTCGAGAAATTCATGGCTGGCCGGCATCCATCTCAGCCCTGGTTGGCCTGGTACAGCCTCTGCTCGACCGGGCGATACCATTCGTCCAGATTCACCGGCACCCTGGAGTTGTAACCCAGGACCTGGCGAGTGAGCGGAGAGAGCTGCTTGCCGTATTCTTCGCCCAGCATGCGCGCATAGTCCATCATCGGCTTCACGTATGCCCGTCCATACCCGACCGTCAGGGCCACGCGGTTGTTGGGCCCCCTGATGGGTACGCCCTTGTGCCAAAGCGTTGAGTGGAAAACGACCACCGATCCGGCCGGACCGGTCAACACCTCGTGATCACGCTCGAATTCCTCATCCGAAGGGCGGTCGGGCCTGTACTGCGAGCCGCTCAGCATCATGGTCCCGTTGTCCGGGGTGAAGTCGTCGCACATGACCAGCATGTTCAACTTCAGCGGGTAGCCCGGAATCATGGTCCGGGCGTCGCGATGCATCCTGTGCACGTAGATTTCGGCGCCCGGGAAGCCGCCAAGCGGCGTGAGCGAGTTGCAGATGTAGGGTTCGTTGCCGAAAAAACTCGAGATGTAGTCGTGGAACAGGTGCCTATCGATGTATTCATCGATGCTGTCACCCGAGCCGAGGCAATGATGCGCGGTGCCGTCGCCGTTCTCATTGATGCCGTTGCGGATTTGATACTCGCGGCAGATGTCGATCCACTTCAGGCAGTCGGCGCGCAGCCGGGACACGAAGGCGTCATCCAGGGCCTTCTCGAACACGAACCAGCCGCGGTCCGCCATCACGGCATCAAAGTCTTCAACACTGACGGGGTCAGCCACGGTTTGGCTCCTCCAGAGACGAGGGTTCCCGGTTGCCTTCGGTCGCGCCGGGCAGATCGAGCTGCATCAAGGTCATTCTGCCTCGCTGCGCGAGCGGATGGAACCCCAGTTGACGGTAGAATCCGCCGGCCTCCGGATTGTTCTGGCTCACCTCCAGCTGAATGCAGCCGAAGCCTCGCCGTTGCGCCAGTTCGGCAAAATTTCTCATCAGGATGCGGCCAAGTCCCTGCCCCCGGGTCTCCCCGGAAACCAGCAGCAAGCTGACGTAGGCCAGGCTCCGGTCCGGCGCGTTGCAATACCCCAGCAACAGACCGACGATCATGCCGTTGTGCAGGTGGAGGAGGCACTCGCCCCGGGCCAGCGCCTTGTCGAGATAGGCCTCGATCGCCGTCTCCGCGATCAAGGCTTCCGGGAGCATCCTGCTCTCCCGGTCGATGAACTCATGCACTGCCTGCCGGAGACCCGGATCGACCGGGACCTCGGCCACGCAGCCGCAGTTGCGGGCCTGTGGCCTGGGCGCAGCGTCCAAACTCGCTGAGCCGGCAGGCCGGGAAATGACTCTCATTGGCATCGCCCCCGTATGGCACTGATCTTCTTGCGGATTGCTGCGGACAGAGTGTCATTTAGTTGTGATATGCATCACATTTGAACACCCTGCCATTGATGCATAAAACTATATACGCCCTGTTCGGGGAATTCCATCCGTACGTGCAGCGGCCAGCTGGACCGCCCCGAGGCCCTCGGTCTGCTGCCGTCAGCCCTGGCCTGGCTTGTACATGCGCTTTTCCGGCACCTGATACCACTCTTCCAGCGTCGCCGGAATGCGCGCGTTGTAGCCCAGCAGCTGCGCGACGTGCGGCAGGAAGCCGGCGCCCCGCTCGTCCCCGAAATAGCGGGCAAAATCGAACTGCGGCTTGAAGAAGGGTTTGGTGAACATCGGGGTCAGGCCGCGACGCGGTCGGTCGGTGTGGTTGATGCCGGCGGCGTGCCAGACGTTGGAGTTGAACAGCACGATACTGCCCCGGGGCCCGAGTGCGCGCTCGGCGCGCGCAAAGAATTCTTCGTCGCTCGGTTTCTCGGCGTACTTGTGCGACCCGCTCAGAAACCAGGTGGCGCCGTTGTCCTCGGTGAAATCATCGAGCATCACGAGCATGTTCATCATCAGATGCAGGTCGCCGCTCCAGGACCGGATATCCCGATGCACGGCGCCGACGTAGGCCGAGGTCTTGGACTTGAAGTTGATGACCCCGCCGAAGGAATTGAGAATGTAGGGCCCGTCGTCGAAATAGGCGGTGAGGTAGTCGTGCAGCGGCAATTCCTCGAGAAACCGTATGAAAGCGCCTTCGAACACCACGAGGTGATGGGAGGTCCCTTCCATGCGGTTGACCACACCGTTGCGCTCCTGGATCTCGCGGCAGCGACGCGTGGCCTGCTCCTGCTCGTCGATCAGCTGGCGACAAAAGGCCTCGTCCAGCACGTCCCTGAACACCATCCAGCCCTTGCTGGCCATCTGTGCCCTGAACGCGTCGACATTGCTGGTCTGCGCCGGCGCTGGACCATGCCCGGATTGCTGCGACACGGAAACATCATGAGCCATCCGGCGTCCTCCTCGTAGGCCCGCCAACGGCGGGTATTGGCATTGCGGGTCGGGCGTGGCGTCCTCGACGCTCGCCCGGCGGGTCAAGTCGATTGATCTTGGCAAAGGTTAGCGCAAGGCGACAGGCAAGGTAAACCGCCCGGCGCTCCTGAACGCCCCACCCTGACCGGTTACAAGACCCGCTCCATGAGGCAAAGCACACCCGGGCGGGCCCGCGCCACAAAGCCATTGCGTTCATAAAGCTGCCGGGCGACCCGGTTGTCCGGGTGCACCTCTAGCCGGCAGCTGCGGAACCCGCGCCGGCGCGCATCGGCCAGGAATGTTTCCAGCAGCCTCTTGCCGATGCCCCGTCCGCGCGCTTCCGGCGCAACCGCCATCATCGAAAGAAATGCGACCCGGCTGACCAGGTCGTTGCAGTAATAGGCGGCAAAACCCTGCAGTCGCTCCCCATCCCTGATCGTGACGATTTCAGCCCGATTCAGGAGCTTGTCGAGATAGGCATCGAGATCCAGCCCTGCCAGCAGGGGATAGTCGGCGCTGCTGTCAGCCTGTTGCAGGAGCCGACGCAGTTCCTCCAGATGTTCACGGGCCACAGGCATGACGGTTGGCTGGCCGCTGCACCAGCAAGCCCCCCTCGAGCAGCTCCGCAGTGCCTTCCAGGCCCAGGAACATCAGCGCATCGATCACTGAAAGCTGCCCCACATGAGGCGCATCGAACTGAGGGTAGGCGCGGATCTGCGGTTCGAAGAAACTGAGCTCGATGCCGGCCGCGGCGAACAGGCCGGCATCGTAGAGGTGCTGTCCGCCCACCGGATTGACGTAACGGCCGGCCCCCAGCCGCTGACAGATTTCCAGAATGCGCTGCTGGCCGCCGGCGGAGCGGTCGTGTTCGATCCGGGAGGAGAACCTGAATTCGCATGGCAGCCCCAGCGCACGCGCAAGCGCTTGCAGATGGAGGGCATTGAACTCCGATACCCTGGTCGGCGCCGAGGCGAACAACGGGGAAATCAAGCTTTCGACCTCCTGGTAGTACGGTGCCTTCAGATAGGCGGAGCGGATCTTGCCGAGAACCGAGGCGACGCTGGCCTGGTCGAGCAGGTAGTGGCTTTCGCTGATCAGGCGATTCTGGCTCGCCCTGGCGACGGGCAGGGTCAACCAGGCCGCTTGGCCGTTCAGCAGGATCCGGTTTCGGTTCACCCAGCCGCGCTTGATGTAGTTGACGTCGTCATAGAAAACGAAGCAGTCAACCTGCCGCATCAGCTGGAAGTAGCCGATATACGGGAAGAAATACGGCTGCATGATGGCCGCGATCATGCGGCCTCCCCTTTGTCGGTTTCCGGGCGAATCACATCTGCGGCCACATCGATTGCCTTGGAGGCAGTGCCGCGCTGCAGGGGAGTCCGATCACTCATCAGACCCGGCCCACGCGGCGCGTAAAGCAAGTATAGGTGGCCGGTATCCCCTTTTCCAGCAGTGCCCGCAGCCGGTGCCGGGCGCAATGACCGGGTGCCAGGAGCGCCCCGGTCGTCGGGCCGGTCGCTCAACTCGCGACCCGGCGCTCGGGCCAGGATCGGATCCAGTTCCAGATCTCGCGCTTGCGCTTGCCGCCGATGATGACCACGAGGTCGCCCGGTCGGGCGAGGCTCAGGGTGGCGTCGATCGACTCGAACTCGTCGGCCACACAGGTGATCGCCGATGCCGCCACGCCGGCCGAGACCAGACCGTCGCGCAGCAGGCGCGGACGCTCCTCCGGCTCACGTCCCATCAACAGGCCGAAGTTCTTGCACACGTAGTGGTCGAAGTGACCGGCCGTGACCGCGGCGCTGCGGCGCAGGAAATCGTCGGAATTCTGGGCCCCGACCGACAGGTTGATGAGCTTGCGCCCACGGGTGGGATGACGGTCGACAAAGCGGCACAACTTCGCCAGGCCATCGGGATTGTGGGCGTAGTCCATGATCACCTCGAAAGGAAACCCGTGGACTCGGCTCAGGCGGCCGCGGAAGGTCTCGAAGTCGGGCTTGAGCTCGCGCAGGCCGGCGGCAACATGCTCCGGCCGCGCTCCCATGAAGAAACTGATCACTGCCGCATGCAGGGCATTGACCAGGTTGTGCCCGGCCAGGTTGTCGAAGCCCAGCGGCATCTCGGAACAGGCCATGACGGCGTGCCGCCGACCTCGCTCATGGAGCACCAGCCACGGCTCCCCGTTGACGGGTTCCAGAACACCGATCAGCTCGGCGGCGGCATCCAGTTCCCGCAAGGCGACGCAGTCCCGGGTCGCCGAAACGAGTCCGAGGCGACGTCCGCGCAGGTGTTCGCGCATCGCCATGCAATGCGGGTCGTCGGCATTGAGCACGATGGCGTCATCGCTGCGCTCCAGTATCGTGCGCTTGAGATCCGCCACCTCCGCGACCGTGCGCAGCCCGATCGCGTCATCGAGATGATCCTCGGTCACGTTCAGACACGCCGCGACCTGGCAGCGGGCGAAGCCCATGCCGATGCTGCCGGCGCCACCCCGGGTCGACTCCAGCACCGCTGCTTCCGTGTTCGGATGATCCAGCACGATGGTATGGCCGACGAAATGCCCTTCCTCGCGTTCGCTGATCCATTCGCCGCCGACCATGCAGCCGTCCGAGCAGGTCATGCCGACCCCGAATCCGGCCGCGCTCAGGATCGAGCGGGTCATGTGACAGGTCGTGGTCTTGCCGTTGGTCCCGGTGATGGCCGCAATCGGAATGCGCGCCTGGCCCGGATCGGGAAACAGCCAGCCGACGAAGCTCGCCGCGCAGCTTTCCAGCAGGTCCGGCTGATCGCGCAGCAGTTCATCCAGCCGCGGAGCCAGGTCCGCCTCCAGCAGCCAGGGCGGGCCGACGCCGTCCAGGACCCCGCCCAACTCCACGACCAGCGCGCCGACATTCAGCGAACGGGCCGTCTGCCGCGCCCGCTCTGCCCATGCGCGCTGATCCTGATCGGCTGCTCGCCAGGGCTGGCCGTCGCCCGCCTGCACCAGCAGGCAGTCCGCGCCGACCACCATCACGCGCAGCCGCCCACCCTCGATCCAAGGCTGCACGAGCACGTCGGCAGAAACAGCAAGGATGCCGTCTGCATTCGCCAGCACGGCTTCGGCATCGGCCAGGGCCTGCACTGCGGCGGTCCGCACCCCGCGCCGGGCGCTGCGGACCGCCACGGGAAAGTCCAGACTGCGCAGGGCGCGCTCGACCCGCCGCAAGCTGCCGCAGCGCAGCGATTCGGGCACCCTCCATCCCATGGCCGAAAGGCGCTCGAGCAGGGCGGCACGATCGAACACCAGGGGATGCACGCTGGCCGAGCGGTTGACGCAAAACGTGCCATCGACGGTCAACTGTCGATGGCCATGGCCGAAACGCACCAGCCCGTTGGGCCGAATGCGAAACGGTCCTTCAACCGGATCATACGGCGGTCGATCCATCCTCAGCACGGGTATGCCGCACCCGATGCCGACCCGGATCATGTTCCAGACATCGGCTGGTGTGCCGGTATCCGCACAGCCCTCGACCAGTGCCCGGATCGAGGCCCGGATACCGTCGGCGTCCCGCGCGGGTTCTCCCTCCTCGAGCACGCCGGTCAGGATGCGCGTGGCCAATTCGAACGCCCGCTCGAAGGCCTTTTCATGATCGAAAGCGACGAAGACCTTGCAACTGTCGGCCTGGTCCTGGTCGATCAGTCCCCAGGCTTCGACCTGCTGTCCGGCCAACCGCTGCAGCGTCAACAGCAGCCCTGCCAGCAGCCACCCGGCATGCTGCCCGGCATCCCAACCCGCGCCTTGCTCATCCCGGTCGACCGCCTCAAGCCGCCGGCCGATCAGCATTTCGAACAGCCGCGCCCACTCGTCGGGCGGGCGGGTGGCCAGGTGAGCCAGCGCGGCATCGCACAGCTCCAGCCGAATTTCGGCCACCGGCCAGTCGCTGCGGCGATTGGGACCCAGATACATGAACCGGATTTCGGCCTGGATCATCATTTCAGTCGGAGCGTCCATTCCGTCAAGGTGCATACCTCCCGCATCCTGCAGGCACGATAAAAGTGCTCACCGTCCTTGCCGCGCAGGGCCACCAGGCCGACTGCCTGGATGGTGTTGCCGTCGATGCGCTGGTATAGCGCATGCAGCGCGGCCGTTCCAATACCGCACCCGCGGGAGGCGGGGCGCAGATAAAGATTCTTGACCCGCAGCAAGGGCCCGAGCTGCATCAGCCCAAAAGTCCCGTGAACTTGACCATCGCGCAGGATCAGGTGGAAGCGCAGTTGCCCGCTCTTCGACCTCGTCCGCTCCAGCCCGACCCAGTCCTCAGGCCGGCAGGCATGGCCGTCCACGGCCTGGTCGCTACCCGACTGCAAGGCCAGTTTCTCCTGCCAGTGGCTATCGCTGTCGACCGCTAGCAGTTCGATACCCGGATCGGCCGGCTGGGCCGGCTCGGTGCGCACGAAGCCTACTTCTTCCCGAGACCCATAGCCACGCCGCAGCAAGGCTTGTCGCATCTCAGGACAATCCCGCAAGTACAGGCGCACCACCGGATTGCACCAGCGCGCAAACGACTGCTCGACGCGGTCCAGCTGGTCCGACAGCTCATCGCCGCCGGCACCCGCGCCGACCGGGTCGATCTGGTGGCCTACCGCGCCTGCCGGCAGCGCTTCGTATCCGGTGATCCAGGAGAGCTGGAACGGCCCGATTCGCCGGGTTTGCCCGTTCAGCCCGAAGTACAGCCGGTCACTGGCGACCAGCGCATCGGCGAGGGAAGCGGTCATTCCGGACAGGTTCCGAGCTCGTCGTGATTGAAGCACGGTCGGGAATGGCTTTGGTCGCAGACGCTCATGCCCTGATTCTGCCACCCTGCCAGCGTCTTCGGTTCCGGGGCCGGCGGCAGGGCAGGCGGATGCGGAGCGGCGCGCCGATCAACCCGCTGCCGGCGCGCGGCCGGGTCAGTTGCCGTTCAGTCCCGGGCGAGTAACATGAACTCATGATCGGCCGGCTTCTCATTATCTGCGCCGTCTGCCTGCTCGCGCTGGCCAGTCACGACCTGTCCGCGGCGCCGGCTTCCATGATCCGGTGCGACGGACGGCTGGTGCAGATCGGCGATCCTGTCTGGCAGGTGGGTCGTACGTGTCCGGCACCGTTCTGGCGGGAGGAATTCCACGAGGCGGTTGCGGTAGACGGCCTGGGGCATACCCTGCTCTGGCAACGCGTGGAAGCCTGGACCATCAATTTCGGTGCCCGCCGCTTCATGCATCGACTGATCTTCGTGGACGGCTACCTGCGCCGCATCGATACGCTCGGTTATGGAATGCGCTGGGAGCCCGGCTCGCGGCGCTGCAGCTGGCGCGAGCTTGAAATGGCCGGCCAGACGGCGGCCGAGGTATTTGCCCGCTGTGGCCCCCCGGATTTCCAGTACGACCTGCCGCCGCTCAACCCGTACAGAAGCGCGCCCTGGCCGGGTCTCGGCCAGCGGCAGCGCTGGGTGTATGACTTCGGCGGCGGACGCGCCGTTCGCGAACTGGAGTTTCACAATGGCCACCTCCGGTCCGTCAACCGGGTCCGGCCCTGAGTGAGGCTCGGCCTGGCCGGCCGGGTGGCCGACCAGCCGCCCAGCGCCCGCGGCCCTGGACTTTATCTCCGCTGGCCCGCGCGATCCGGCAGAAGCAGGATCAGGCGATCAGGCCCTGTCCTGCAACTCAGCGGCCATTCTCCTGGCCCAGCGGAACCACCAGCAGCCGGTCGATGCGCCTGCCGTCCATGTCCACGATTTCAAAGCGGTGGCCCTCCCAGTCGAAATGCTTGCCCATCATGGGCTGCCGGTCGCTGTGATCGAGAACGAAGCCCGCCAGGTTGTCGAAGGTCTGCCCCTCCTTGCGCATCGAGCGCTTGATGCCCAGCAGGCTTTGCACCTCTTGCAGTGACATAAACCCGTCCAGCAGCCAGGAGCCATCCTCCCGGCGCACCGCGGCGGGCTCCGGCTCGGCCTGGACCGTGGGAATGAAGCCGACCATGGCCTCGAGAATGTCGTTGAAGGTCACGATGCCGCAGGGTGCGTTGTATTCGTCCACCACCAGGACGAAATGCATCTGCCCCTGCTTGCGGAACAGTTCCAGCAGGCGCAGCACGCGCATGGTCGCGGGGACGGATTTCACTTCTTGCAGGAACGCCTGCAGATCGGTCTCCCGGCCTTCGAGACGAGCGCCCAGATAGGCCTTCGCCTCGATCACGCCGAGCAGCTCGAACGGCTCGCTGCGGGCAACGGGAAAACGGGCATGCGGATGGGCGAGCACCTTTTCCAGGTGGATCTCTTGCGGATCATCCGGATCGAGCCAGACGATCTCCGAGCGGCGCGTCATCAGCGCTGAAACCTGAAGGTCGTCCAGGTGGAACACCCGCTCCAGCAGCTCGCGCTCGGTATGCTCCACCTCCCCGTAGACCACGGCTTCCCGGATCAGGCTGCGGATGTCATCCTCGGTCACCTGTGGCTCGGTCGGCGGCGTGATCCGCAGAATCCTGAAAACGGCCCTGGTAGACGCAGTCAACAGGGTAACCGCGGGCATGCCCAGACGCATCACCAGGTACATCACCGGGGCCGTGACGCCGGACATCTTTTCCGGATAGCTCACGGCCAGCTTCTTGGGCACCAGTTCGCCGAGGATCAGGGTGAGATAGGTGATCGGCACCACCACCAGCAGCAGGCCCAGCGGCGCACTGTAGGGTTCCAGGCCAGGGTACTGGGCGAGGAAGTTCTGCAGCCTGCCGGCCAGCGTGGCCCCACTCACGGCACCGGTCAGGATGGCCACCATGGTGATGCCGATCTGGGCCGTGGACAGGAACTTGTCCATCTTTTTCTTCAGCACCAGGGCCACGCGGGCGCGGCGACAGCCCGCGTTCCCCAGGCTCTCGAGCCGCCCCTTGCGCGCGGCCACCAGCGCCATCTCGGACAGGGCGAAAAAACCGTTGACCAGGATCAGGACCAGGATGAGTATGGCTTCGAGCGAAGCGTTGGACACTTGACTTCCTCTATTTGCGGGCTGGATGCATGCCGGTCAGGCGCGATGGTCAAGAGGCGGCGCAAACCACCCACCAGAGCTCTTGCGATACGACTAGCATTGCACATCCGGATGACAACCAGAATCGCATGAAAGCCGATATCGCCCTGCTCACCGACCACCGCTTCACCGCCGATACGGCCAGCCCCGGCGACTGGTACTTCGGCAACATTCTCGCCGAGGATGGCCTGCTGCGCGCCGCCTTCGACGGGCTGGGTTTGTCCTCCATGCGCGTGAACTGGAGCCATGCCGACGAGGATTGGTCGCAGTACCGCTGTGCGGTCTTTCGCACGACCTGGGACTATTTCGATCGGTTCGCTGAATTCACCGCCTGGCTGGATCGCGTGGAGCGACAGACCCGGCTGTGCAACCCGGCCTCGATCATCCGCTGGAACATGGACAAGCATTACCTGGTCGACCTGGCGGCGCGCGGGATCCGGGTGGTGCCGTCGCGCTTTGTCGAGCGGGGTTCGGAACTGCATCTGCACGATTTGCTTGACCAGACCGGCTGGCCGGAGGCGGTGATCAAGCCCTGCGTCTCGGGCGCGGCGCGGCATACCTATCGGGTCAATCGCGCCAACGCGGAGCGGATCAACTTGATCATCCGGCCCTTGCTGGCCAGCGAGTCCTTTATTTTCCAGCCCTTCCAGGCCTCGATCATGCAGACCGGCGAGGATTCGCTGATGGTGTTCGGCGGGCGCTATTCGCATGCGGTGCGCAAGC
>SKKM01000275.1 GCA_007121485.1 Wenzhouxiangella sp.
ACATGGGCTTCCGCCCGGCCATCGAGCGCATCCTCAAGCACGTGCCGAAAAAGCGCCAGACCCTGCTGTTCTCGGCCACCTTCTCGCCCGAGATCACGGCGCTGGCCCAGCGCTACCTGCATAACCCATTGCGCGTGGAAACCGCCCCGCCCAACTCCACCGTCGAGGCCATCGCACAGAAGGCCATCCGGGTCGACCAGAACCGCAAGCGCGAGCTCCTGTCGTGGATGATCGGCAAGGAAAACTGGCGTCAGGTACTGGTATTCACCCGCACCAAGCACGGCGCCAACCGCCTGGCCAAGCAGCTGGAAAGTGACGGCCTGAGTGCTGCCGCCATCCACGGCAACAAGAGCCAGGGCGCGCGCACCAAGGCGCTGGCCGGCTTCAAGGACGGCAAGGTGCGGGTACTGGTGGCCACCGACATCGCCGCGCGCGGACTGGACATCGACCAGCTACCGCACGTGGTCAACTTCGAGATTCCCAACGTGCCGGAGGACTACGTCCACCGCATCGGCCGCACGGGCCGGGCCGGACGCGACGGACTGGCGGTTTCGCTGGTGTCCGGCGGCGAGCACGGCCTGTTCGAGGACATCCGCCGCCTGGTCAAGGTCCGGATCCCGACCGAGGTAGTTGACGGCTACGATCCAATCGAACAGCCGGCGCGCGTTACTCAGGCGGCCAAACCCAAGCATGCCGCGAGGCCGGGACAGGCCACGCATCGCCCCGCCGGCGGCAACCAGCGCAGACGGAGCCGCCGCAACAGTCCCTCCCGGAGTGGTCGGTCGGCCTGATCGGCGCTTCCGGTGGTTGATGGCCCGCGCCAGAAGAGCCGGGCCGATATGGCGGCGCCATCTGGACGGGCGCCGCTAGAGGTGCGATGTTCGGATCCCCATTCAACAGGAGAGGACTCCGAACGATGACCATTCACCTGCAACTCGCACCCCTGCTCGCCCTGATCGCCGGTATTTTGATCCTGGTGATGCCGAAATTGCTCGACTACATCGTGGCGTCCTACTTGATCATCATCGGCGTCATCGGACTGTTCAACATCCAGGTCTGAGTTCAGCGCAGGGCGAACAGCAAGACCGCGATCAGCAGGCCGAGCACGAGCGCCTCGGCCACGCGGTGGACGTTCTTGTACAGACGACGGTGCTTCATCAGATGACCTCGAAACGCTCGGAGTAGACCCGCCTCCAGTCGACTCCACGATCCCTGAGCGCAGCCTCGACCGTATCCATCAGGGGCTCCGGCCCGCAGACCATATACTGGGTCGGTTGCCCCGGCGGAGGCAGGCAACGATCGAGCAGATTCTCGTCCACAAGGCCGGATTCTCCCGGCCACCCGGCCGGCGGCTCGCGCAATACGTGGATCACGCGCAGATTCAGTTCCTGCTCCAGTATCTCGAGTTCCTCGAGGAACGTGACGTCTCCCAGCTCATTGTTGGCATAGACCAGATCGACCTTGCGCCGACTGCCCTGCGCATGAAAGGTCCGGAGCATGCTCATCATCGGCGTGATGCCGATGCCGCCGGCCACCATGAACAACGGGATCGACCGGTCCGGGTCGGGGATGAAGGAACCCATGGGACCTTCGACCCATGCCCTCGCACCGGGCTTGACCTTCGCCAACGCTGCAGTGAAGTCCCCAACGACAGCTGCCGTGAAGGACAGATGCGCTGACCTTGCAGTTCCGGCCAGCGAAAACGGGTGCTGCTGCATGGCGAAGGGCGAGTCGGCCAGCGTGAACCAGGCGTACTGACCCGGCTCGAACCGGAGCCCATCGTGCCCGATCGGCCTGAGCGTGAGCGTCCAGGCATCCCCCCGCTCGGGCTTGACCGACTCGACTTGCCACGGCCGGTGACGATTCGACCAGGGGCGATACAAGCGCGTGTTGACGATCAGGGCGATCGCCAAGCCCATCCAGACGATCAATGCAATCCGCTGGGGAACAGCATGCAGGGAGTGGTCAGCCGCCAGCGCGTGCCCCACTGCCAGCGCCATGATCAGCAGGGCGAGTCCGCCATGGAGCAGCCGCCACAGCTCGTAGCTCAAGCCGAGTGCCTTCCGCCAGAAACTGCTGACCAGGATCGCGAACAGTGACCCGACCAGCGTCCACAGGACCGCTGCCGCCATCCAGCCATCGCGCGGGTCGAGTACGCGCAGGTAGGAAGGGTCGGCCGTGAACATCACGATCGGATGGGCAAGGATCAGGAGCGAGGCCAGCAGGCCCAGGCGTCGATGAAAGTGAAGCAGATTGTCGGCTCCGAAATCCGGCGCCACCCAGTTCTGGCGACCGCTTGTCAGCGCCTGGACGACCAGCAGCCCCAGCCCAAGCAAGCCCAGACCCGCCGACAAGTCGAGCCAGAAGCCGCGCCGGGGAGGCGCATCGGCCAGCGCAATGCCAATGGGAAGCGAGGCAACGAGAAACAGGATGGCCAGCCAGGCGAATGCCGTACGCCACCTGTACCGACCAGGGCGATGATTCATTGCTCAGCTTCCAGGGATCCTGCAGTCAAGGTTTCGGCCAGCACGATTCGGTGTCGATCCGAGCTTTGCATGCATCCTGCAGCAATCTAACACGCACTGGCGGGTTTTTCCGCGCACGTCCGTTTCACCTCCTTAAGACGACCAGAAAACGGAGCGCGTGCCTGTCATCCCCTGGGAGACCCCTTCTACGCCAGTGCGCCTTGTACACGCGCGATGTCGTCCGAGCGGAGGCCGACGAAACGGCGGACTCGGAATGAGGCTCACTGTCGGGGGGATGTCCCCCATGCTCAAAGGAGACCCAAATGAATGATCCCGTCACATGCACCGGCCGCTGCTTCTGCGGCACGGTCGAGATTGAAGTCCGCGGTGAGCCGGCCGCAATGGGCTACTGCCACTGCGAGTCCTGCAGGCACTGGTCGGCGGGGCCGGTCAACGCATTCTCATTGTGGCCGCCGGATGCGGTGACGGTGACGCGCGGCAATGACAAACTGCGTTCCTACAACAAGACGCCGGGCAGCATCCGAAAATGGTGCGACAACTGCGGCGGTCACGTGCTCACCGAGCATCCCGCCATGGGACTGGTCGATGTCTATGTCGCTGTCATTCCGCAACTGGGCTTCGATCCGGGCGTGCACGTGCACTACCAGGAAAGCGTCTTGCGCATGCAAGATGGTCTTCCCAAGCAAAAGGACCTGCCGGCCGAGATGGGCGGTTCGGGCGAACTCCTGACCGAGTAAAGCGGGCCGGCAGGGTGTCAGGCCCGCCGCACGGTTTTGTCGTACAGGCCCGGAAACCGACCGTCCGGATCGCAGATACGCTTCAGCTTCTCGTAGGTTTCCCGATCGACTTCCTCCCAGAAGCGAGTTTCGGTGTAGGTGCTGCGCGAGTACAGGCTCTTCTTGCCGCCGTGCCGGGCGACCAGGTCCTCGACCAGGGCGTTGTAGTGGCCGTCGGGCTGAAGGCTTCGGACCTTGTCCCAGAAGCCGAAGTTGATGTAGGCGGTATCGGTCCGCAGCCGGAACAGGCCGAAATGGTCGTTGGGCACGACGAAGGGGCAGATCCAGACCGGGCGGATACCGATTTGCGCTTCGAAGTCGGCCAGGAAGGCGGCGGCTTGCGCAATCGGAATGTCGACGTCCTGGATCACCGATTCGGTGCGCGGGCGCAGAAACTGGAGGGCCTTGAGCGGCCAGC
>SKKM01000131.1 GCA_007121485.1 Wenzhouxiangella sp.
GCGATCGACGCCCTGCCGGCAACGGCGCGCGATCAGCAGATGCTGGAATGGCGGGCGCGGGCCGCCATGGCCAACGGCGACTGGCAGACGGTGCTGGACAGCATCCAGAACATGAGCCTGGCCGATCAGGCGCAGGGACGCTGGCGCTACTGGCGCGGCCGTGCCCTGGCCGAGCTGGGCCGTCCGGAAGCGGCGGTGGCCTTTGCCTCGCTGGCCGGCGAGGCGACCTACCACGGTTTTCTGGCCGCGATCTGGCTCGGCCAGGACCTGAGCCTGTGCGAGCGCGCCCTGAGCGCGGACGGCGAGCGCCAGCGGCGCCTGCTGCGGGACGCGGAGTTCGAGCGCGCCCTGGAATTGCACCAGGTCGGGCTGATGCACCATGCCCGCCTGACCTGGTCCTCGGTATGGCGCCGCCTCGGCGAGGACGACCGTCACCAGGCGGCGCTGCTGGCCGCCGGCCAGGGCTGGTACGACCGCGCCATCGCGGCCCTCGGCGCGCTGGGCGCCATGCAGGCCTATCCTTGGCGCTTCCCGATGATCGAAAAGACGCGGGTGACGGCCTACAGCGAGCGCTGGCAGGTCGATCCGGCCCTGGTGTTCGGCTTGATGCGCGCCGAGTCGGCGATGCAGCCCGATGCGCTGTCGCCCGCCGGTGCGCGCGGACTGCTGCAGCTGATGCCGGGTACGGCGAGCGAGGTCGCACGGCGCAACGGCCTGCGCTTCAACGGCAACGCCGAGCTGATGGATCCGGCGATCAACATTCCCCTGGGCGTGGCCCACCTGGCCGAACTGCAGGCCCGCTATGACGGCCAGTGGATCTTCGTCGCCGCCGCCTACAACGCCGGGATCAATGCCGTCGCCCGCTGGCTGCAGGAGCGGCCGCACAGCGACCCCGACGTGTGGCTGGAAACCCTGCCGTTTTTCGAAACCCGCGATTACGTCCCGCGGGTGCTGGCCTTCGCCACCATCTACGAGTGGCTGATGCAGCGTCCGCCGCAGGTGCTGGCCGCAAACATCCTGCCGGGCCGCGCCAACGGCACGGCCGGTTTCCAGTGCAGCGAGTAGACCCCGGCGGCAGCGTCGACCTGCGTGGCCTGGAGATCTACCAGGTCGGCGGCTCGGTGCGTGACCAGCTGCTGGGCATCGAGGCGGGGGATCGTGATTACGTGGTGGTCGGGAGCGGCCCGGACGAGCTGGTTCGCCGCGGCTTCCGCCCGGTCGGGCGCGATTTCCCGGTCTTCCTGCACCCGCAGACCGGCGAGGAATACGCGCTGGCGCGCACCGAGCGCAAGCAGGGCCGCGGCTATCACGGCTTCGTGTTTCACACCGGGCCCGAGGTCACGCTGGAAGACGACCTGGCGCGGCGCGATCTGACCATCAACGCCATGGCCGTGTCCGACCAGGGGCAGCTGGTCGATCCATTCAACGGGCGCCTGGACCTGGAGCTCGGCATCCTGCGCCACGTGTCGGAGGCCTTTCGGGAAGACCCCGTGCGAATCCTGCGTCTGGCTCGGTTCGCAACGCGCTTCGCGGGTTTCGGCATCGCCGAGCGCACGCTGGAGCTTTGTCGCCGGATGGTTGCCGACGGCGAAGTCGACCACCTGGTGCCCGAGCGGGTGTGGCAGGAGATGAGCCGGGCCTTGATGCATGACCGCCCGTCGCGCTTTTTCAGCGTGCTGCGCCAGACCGGCGCGCTGAAGGTGGTGTTGCCGGAGATCGAGGCGTTGTTCGGCATCCCCCAATCCCGCGTGCATCACCCGGAGGTTGATACCGGCCGCCACACCTTGATGGTGCTGGACCGGTCGGCCGAGTTGGGCGGTGATCTGCCGGTGCGGTTTGCCGCTCTGGTCCACGATCTGGGCAAGGCGCGGACGCCGCCGGAGCACTGGCCGGCGCACCACGACCATGAGCGCCTGGGCTTGCCGCTGATCAGGGCCCTGTGCGAGCGTCTGCGTGTGCCCAACGCCTGCCGCGACCTGGCCCTGCTGGTCGGCGAGTTTCACCTGCAGGTTCACCGCGCCGCGGAACTGAAACCCGCCACCCTGGTGCGCCTGCTGGAGCGCCTGGACGTGTTTCGTCGCCCGCAGCGGCTGGACCCTTTCCTGCTGGCCTGCCAGGCCGATTTCACCGGGCGCCTGGGGCTGGAGGATCGGCCTTACCCGCAGGCCGAGCGGCTGCGCCGGGCGTTCGAAGCGGCGGGTGCCGTCGATGTCCGGGAACTGGTCGAGCGCGGCCTGGATGGCGCCGAACTGGGCCGGGCCCTGCACGCGGCCCGGGTCGAGCGGGTGCGCGCGGCGCTGGCCTGAGTACCGGCTAGAAGATGGTGATCTCGCGCTGCTCCAGCGCCCGTCGGTAGTACTCGGCCGGCCGCGGCTCCCCGAGCAGAAAGCCCTGCACGTAGTCGACCCGGCACTGGATCATGTGGCCGAGCTGGGTGGGCGTCTCCACCCCTTCGGCGAGCACCTGCATGCCCAGGCTGTGGATCAGCTCCACCACCGCCTGGGTCAGGGCCAGCTGACGCTCGTCGTTATCGATACCGCTGACGAAGCTCCGGTCCAGCTTGACGTAGTCGACGTTGAGTCGCTGCAGGTGGCCCAGCGCGCTGTAGCCGGTGCCGAAGTCATCGAGGCTGACCTTGATGCCGTGTTCGTGCAGCCGCCTGATGGTTTCCAGCCCGGCCTCGAAGTCGCTGATCGCGCTGCTCTCGGTGATTTCCAGCGTGACCATGCCGGGCGAAACGCCGTGCCGGCTGCACTGGGTGGCCAGGCGTTCCGGCAAATCCGGTTGGACGAAGCGTCGGGCCGAGACGTTGATCGCCATGCTGACCGGCGCCAGGGACAGGTCATCGTGCCAGGCGCTCAACTGCTCCAGGGCCTCGTCGAAGATCCGGTCTTCCATCTCGTCGAGGACCCCCAGCGAAGAAGCGTCCTGCAGGAAATAGTCGGGATTGAGCAGGCCGCGCTGCGGGTGCTCCCAGCGCAGCAGCGCCTCAAAGCCGGCGATGCAGCGCCGGGGGATGCTGATCAGCGGCTGAAAGTAGAGCTTGAACTCGCCCCGGCGCTGGGCCTGGCGCAGTTCGGCTTCGACCTGCAGCATGTCGCGCGGCTCGGAGGCATCGCCGCTGGCCCGGTGGATCAGCAGATCCTCGCCCAGCCCGATCGCCTGGAGCTGGGCGCGCTCGGCCAGGCTGATCAACTCGCGGGCGTCGTTGCCGTCGTCCGGTGCCAGGCTCAGCCCTCCGCTGACCTTGATGAACAGCTCGCGGCCGTCGCGCGTGAATGGCTGGCGCAGTCGGTCGAGCACCTCGTTGGCATGCTTGAGGGCCTGGGTCCGATTGCCGATTTTCGGCATGACCAGGATGAAGTCGCGCTCGCCGGTGCGGCTGAGGATGAAATGCTCCGGCAGCAGCCGGCGGATGCGTCGGGTGAGGTCGCGCATCATGTCCTCGGCCCGGTGCCAGCCCATGCTCTCGCTCATCATCTTGTAGCGATGCAGGCCCAGAGCGAGCACACCGATCTGTTGTCCCTTGGACTGCCGCAGCCTCAGCAGTTCGGCGGCCAGCAGATCCTGCAGCTGGCGGCGGTTGGGCAGGCCGGTGGCGGGATCATGGCTGCGGAAATACAGCAGCCGCTGTTCGGCATCGCGGGCCTGGTCGCGCGCCAGGGCACTGCGTTCC
>SKKM01000045.1 GCA_007121485.1 Wenzhouxiangella sp.
CCAGCAGCAGCAGCAGCGGTAGCGCCCGGGCGTTGACGCTGCCCTGCTCGCGCGCGCGCAGCTCGGATTCCAGGCCGGCGGACTGGGCCATGGCGGCCTGGATCGGGCTGGTTCGGATCGGGTCAGCGGCGAAGTCATGCGGCGGCTCCGGGCCCTGCACGAGGACGGTCAGCACCAGCGCCACAGTGATGGCCGCGGCCACTGCCGGCGCCCAGACTCGCCAGCGCGGACGCCGGGGCTGATGCAGATGCTGGTCGATGGCCGACCACAGCCCCGGCGGCGGTTCCAGCGGCGGCAGGCGGCGGAGATTCAGCGGATCGGTTTTCATATGGATTCAGGCCCTAATGGTGTTCATCAGTCGCGTTCATTGCGGTGGTTTCGGGCTCGGCCGGTTCTGGCTGAGCGGGTTCCAGCCAGCCGCGCACGCGGGCACGGGTACGGCTCAGGCGGGATTTCGACCAGGACGGCGTCTGGCCGGTCAGGTCGGCGATTTCGGCATGGGTCAGGCCTTCGACGTCGTGCAGCCAGAGCACGGCCCGGTCCAGCGGATCCAGCCGGGCCAGGGCCCGTTCCAGGTCGAGGCCATCGTCGGGAGGCGCCGGCTCGGCGGCCATATCGTGTTCGGCCGGGAGGGCGACGAAGCCGCGGCGGTGCTGGTCCATCACCTGGTTGACGATCAGGCGCCTGAGCCACGGCCCGAAGGCGCGCGCATCGCGCAGCTGCCCGATGCGTTCGAAGGCGCGCACGAAGCCGGACTGCACCGCATCCCAGGCCCGGGCCTCGCAGCCGCTCAGGCGCATCCCCAGCGTCCAGGCGGTGCTGGCGTAGTCGCGGTAGACCCTTTCCTGCGTTTTGCGGCAGCGTTTTTTCAGCGCCGCCAGGCTCAGGTCGTCGAGGGGTCGGGAGAAGTCCATGTCACTGCATAGACGCCCCGGACGACAAAAAGGTCGCAGGCGCGCGCGGCCGGGCCCGGTCGGTCAGCTCACGAGTCGCCGCGCGGCTTGAAATTCAGCGATACGGAATTGATGCAGTAGCGCAGCCCCGTCGGCGGCGGGCCGTCGTTGAACACGTGTCCCAGGTGGGCGTCGCACTGCGGGCACAGGATTTCGATCCGGCGCATGCCGTGCGAGGTGTCGAGGCGCTGCTTGATGCCGGCGTCTTCCAGCTCGGAGTGATAGCTGGGCCAGCCGCAGCCGGAGTGGAACTTGGAGCCTGAATCGAACAGCGGGTGGTCGCAGCACACGCAGTGATAGACCCCTTCCTCGTAGTGGTCGTTGTACTCGCCGGTGAACGGCCGTTCGGTGCCGGCCTGGCGGGTGACGCGGTACTGCTCTTCGCTCAACTGTTCGCGCCATTCGGCGTCGGTTTTCGTGATTTTTTCCATCGGGTCGGCCAGAGTCAAACACGTCTTCAGAGTAGCGCCGGGACAGTGACCGTGTTGCAGGCGTGACCCTGTCCCGCTCGATCGCTTGCCGCGAGGACGTTGAGTTAACCGGTTCGCGAGGGTCTCCGCATACTGAACTTCCAGACCGAAAAGTGGCTCTCATATTGGAGATCGGCCACAGGAGTATCGGCATGACGGTCACACGCAGGAATCTGCTCAAAGGGGCGGCCGCGGCCACGGCGGTCGCGACGGCTTCCGCGTCCAGTGTGCAGGCCCGGGCTTCGTCCGACGACTGGCAGCCAGCCTATCGAAAGCTGGCCGACCAGGGCCTGCTGGACGAGCGGATCGAGGCCATCGCCGCGCATTACGACCAATGTCGGCTTTGCCCGCACCAGTGCGGCGTCAACCGCAACGCGCGCGAGACCGGCTTGTGCGAGGCCGGCGCCCGGGTGCGCATCTACAGCCACACGCCGCACTTCGGTGAGGAACTGCCGCTGGTCGGGCGGCGTGGTTCGGGCACGATCTTCTTCTCCCACTGCAACCTGCGCTGCGTGTTCTGCCAGAACTGGCCGATCGCGCACGAAGGGCGCGGCCGCCTGGTCAACGACCGCGAGCTGGCCGACATGATGATCGACCTGCAGCGGCGCGGCTGCCACAACATCAACTTCGTCACGCCCACCCACGTGCTGCCCAATATCGTGCAGGCCGTCGGCCGGGCGGCGCGGCGCGGTTTGCGTATCCCGCTGGTCTACAACACCAGCGGCTATGAGCGGGTCGAGGTGGTGCGCCTGCTCGACGGCATCATCGACATCTACCTGCCGGATCTGAAGTTCATGGACGGGGCGCACTCGCAGCGCCTGGCCATGGAGCGGGCGGGTGACTATCCCGCCATGGCCAAGGCGGCGATCCTTGAGATGCACCGCCAGGTCGGCACCCTGGTCACCGACGAGCGCGGCAACGCGCTGCGCGGGCTGATGATCCGGCATCTGGTGATGCCGAACGAGGTGGCCGGCACGCGCGAATTCGTGGCCTGGGTGGCCGAAAACCTGCCGCTGGATACCTACGTCAACATCATGCCGCAGTGGCGCGTCGAGCATCACGCCTTCGAACATGAGGACATCGCGCGCGGCATCACGGTCGGCGAGTTCCTGGACGCCATGGACTGGGCGCGCGAGGCCGGCCTGACCAACCTCGACGAGCGCGCCGTGGCGGCCGAGCAGGTTTACCGGCAGCGGTTGGGTTCCTGATTGGCGTCGGATTCGGCTGTGCCCTGATCCGGCCTGGGTTGCCGTCCTCGGCCGGGGGAGTGCGCTTCAGTTCGACGCGGTGGCGAGGCCTTCAGCGCACTCCCCCGCCCGAGGACGGCGTGCAGCGTCAATGCTCAGCGGACCTGCCAAGCTCTGGAAATCAGGACGCGGCTCAGGTCCGATCACTCAGGCGGACCACAGTCCGCCGATTGCCTGTCCGCACTGACCGCAGTTGCCGTTGTCGTCCAGGTCGACCTCGTCGACAAAGAAGCCGAGCCGGCTGATCACCTGGTGCGCGCAGGCCGGGCAGCGCGTGTTTTCGCCCTCGTGGCCGGTCACCCGGCCGACGTAGACGTGCTTGAGGCCCGCCTCCATGGCTGTGCGGCGGGCCTGGTCCAGCGTGGAGACCGGCGTTTGCGGCAGGTTGGTCAGCTGGAACAGCGGGTAGAAGCGCGACAGGTGCAGCGGCGTGTCGGGACCGAGTTCGTCGCGAATCCACTCGCACATGCGGGCGATGTCTTCCATGCGGTCGTTCAGTCCGGGGATCACGATGGTGGTGATCTCCAGATGGACGCCGCTATCGCGCAGCTGCAGCAGGGTATCGAGGATGGGCTGGAAACGCCCGCCAACCAGTTCGCGGTAGAAGTTCTCGTCGAAGGCCTTCAGGTCCACGTTCACCGCATCCATCAGCCCGGTCAATGCCGCCAGCGGCTCGGGGTTGATGAAGCCGCCGGTGTGCATGAGGTTGAGCAGACCGGCCGCTTTGGCTTGCTCGGCGATCGAGACCATGTACTCGTAGAACACCACCGGCTCGCCGAAGGCATAGCTGATCGAGCGCAGTCCGGCGATCCGGGCCTGCTCGACGACCGTTTCGGGCGGCATGTCGTAGGCGTGCACTTCGTGCGGCCCGACCTGGGCCATGTCCCAGACTTCGCAGAACTTGCAGCCCAGGTTGCAGCCGGCGGTCGACACGGCCAGGGTGCGGCTGCCGGGATGGACGTGGAAGAAGGGCA
>SKKM01000169.1 GCA_007121485.1 Wenzhouxiangella sp.
CTGGATCTGCTGATCGACCCGCTAGCGCCGGGCCAGCACGACATCGAGCTGGGCTTTCGCGCCGCCCCCTTCGGCACCCTGGCGGTCGGCTTCAGCGACGAGCTGCAGGCGCGCCAGCGCTCGCCCGAGACCATTCCGCGCGACCCAGAGAACGACTGGAGCGAGGCGGTCATCGAGGCGCGCCAGCGCTTCGTCAATGAACGCGCCGGCGTCGAGTTGACCCACATCCCGGCCTACTCCTTCGACCCCAAGATCACCCGCGGCAACATCGAGCACTTCACCGGCGTGGCCCAGATTCCGCTGGGGATTGCCGGACCGCTGCACGTCAACGGCGAACACGCCCGGGGCGACTTCTACGTGCCGCTGGCGACCACCGAGGGCACCCTGGTGGCCTCCTACAATCGAGGCATGCGCGTGATCCGCGAGTGCGGCGGGGTGCAGTGCACGGTGGTCGGCGACAACATGCAGCGCGCGCCGGTGTTCGCGTTCGAAAACGCGGCCGCGGCCCGGCGCTTCGCCGACTGGCTGAAAAGTCGGACCGAGACCCTGCGCCAGGTGTGCACCGAGTCCGACCGCTTCGTGTCGCTTAAGTACGTCGACTACTACCTGGCCAGCCGCTTCTGCTACACGCGCTTCAACTTCACCACCGGCGACGCGGCCGGCATGAACATGGTCGGCAAGGCGACCTTCGCGGCCTGCAACTGGATCCTGCAGAACTTCGACGGCGCCGAGGTGAAAGACTTTTTCCTCGAGTCCAACTTCGCCACCGACAAGAAGGCCTCGATGATCAACTCCATGCGCACCCGCGGCAAGCGCGTCACCGCCGAACTGGTGGTCAAGCGCGAGGTGCTGCGCGACATCATGGACGCCGACACCGAGCAGCTGGCCACTCACGCCCGCATCGCCAACGTCGGCAGCATGCTCTCGGGCGCCAACAACAACGGCTGCCATGCGGCCAACGCCATCACCGCGATCTTCATCGCCACCGGCCAGGACGTGGCCAACGTGGCCGAGTCCTCGGCCGGGATTCTCTACACCGAACTGACCGAGACCAAGGACCTGTATATCTCGATCACCCTGCCCTCGCTGATCGTGGCCACGGTCGGCGGCGGCACCGGCCTGGCGACCCAGGCCGAGAGCCTCAGCATCATGGGCTGCGCCGGGCCGGGGAACGTGCTGAAGTTCGCCGAGATCGTGGCCGGCACCGTGCTGGCCGGAGAAATCTCGCTGGCGGCGGCCATCTCTTCGCTGGACTGGGTGTCCAGCCACGACCAGTACGGGCGCAACGATCCGACGCGCAAGAGCGGCTGAGCGGCTGGCCGGCGGCCTGAGCTTTCTGCGGTATCCTCAACGGCCAGTCCGAAAACCGTTGAGAGGAATACCAGGATGAGCAAAATGCTGAAAATCGTCGGGATTGCCGCCGCCGGCGCCCTGCTGGCCTCGCTGGCCTGGGCCCACCACGGCTGGCAGTGGGCCGAGGACGAACAGACCGAGATGACCGGCGTGATCGAGGAGATCTATGTCGGTCCGCCGCATCCGCGGCTGATGATCATGACCGACCATGGCCCCTACCAGGTCGATCTGGGCAATCCGCGCCAGACCGCCGAGGCCGGCTTCGACGACAACGAAGCGCAGGTGGGCGACACCGTGCTGGTACGCGGTCACCGCTCGCGCGACGCCGACGAGAGGCTGATCAAGGCCGTGCGCATCACCGTCGACGACCGCCAGTACACCTTCTACCCGCACCTGCTGCGCGAGGACTGAGCGCACGCGGGCATGTCCGAAGGCGTGTCGGGCCTGTTTGCTGCCTGGGTAGCGCAGGCCCCGCAGCTGGTCGGGCCGATCTATCCCTGGGTCAGCGCCGGGCACATCCTGGCGCTGGGCCTGCTCATCGGCAGCATCGTGGCCGTGGATTTGCGGCTGCTCGGGCTGTTTGCCCGGTTGCCGCTGGCTGACACGGCCAGGGCGCTGACGCGACTGACGGCGATTGCACTGGCGGCAACCCTGCTTACCGGCCTGATGCTGTTCAGCGTCCAGCCCTCGCACTACCTCGACAATTCCGCCTTCGTGCTCAAGATGGGTCTGATCGTCGCCGGCCTGGTGAACGTTGCGGTCATGCACCTGCAAACGGGCTGGCGCCGCCTGGGGCAGGCAGAAACGGCCTCAGCCGGCGTCCGGGTCTCGGCCGCAGCTTCCCTGCTGATCTGGATCAGCGCGGTCTTTGCCGGACGCTGGATCGCCTTCCTCTAGTCAAGCCGGCGCGCGGGTCGGTCCAACAGATTTCAGGCGACGCCGGCTTTGGAGGCCGCTCCGCTGTCCATGTCTCCGACCAGGCTGTAGCGATTTCGTCCCGTGCGCTTGGCGTGGTACATCGCCTTGTCGGCCAGCTTGACCAGCGAGTCGGGCTCTCGGGCGTCATCGGGATAGATGGCCAGGCCCATGCTGGTGGTGACCTTGATCCGGCGATCGCCGACCCGCAAAGGCTCGCCGAAGCTGCCGACGATCTTGTCGGCCACCGGAAACAGGTCTTCGACAGAGCCCAGGTCGGTCAGGATCAGCAGGAACTCATCGCCGCCGAATCGCGCCACCGTGTCGCTTTCCCGAACCAGGTTTTCCAGGCGTCGGGCCGCCGCGCGCAGCAACTGATCGCCCACGTCATGCCCCAACTCGTCATTGACCTGCTTGAAACGATCGAGGTCCAGCAGGGCCACTGCCACCCGGTTCTTGTTTCGGCGCGCCTGCGCCAGTGCCAGGCCCAGGTGATCGATGAACAGCGGCCGGTTGGCCAGCCCGGTCAATGCATCGTGGTAGGCCATTCGGAGCATCTGGTCCTCACGGCGCTTGCGTTCGTGGATGTCCCTGGAAATGCCCACCATGGAAGCGAGGCGGCCGGCCTCGTCATAGACCGGTTCAACGGCGGTTTCGAACCACCGCCAGTCGCCGTTGGCATGGCGGACCCGGTACTGCGGCCCGGGAAATCCCTTGCCCATCGCCTGCACTTCTTCCAGGTAATGCTGGCAAATGGGCACGTCTTCGGGATGAATCAGCGGTTGCCAGGATTTGCCGAGCCAGAAGGACCTGGGATATCCGAGATGCGACTCCCAGGAAGGCGACACGTAGTCGAGACAACCGTCGGTCCCCAGCAGCGAGATGAGGTCGGGCGAGTGATCGACGAGAATGCGGAATCGAGCTTCGGTCTCGCGCAAGGCCTGCTCGGCGTGCTTGCGCGCGCTGATATCCAGGATCACGCCGTCCAGGTACCCAGGTTCACCGGAGTCACCGCCGGTCAGGCGCCCGCGGTCATTGACCCAGCACAACCCGCCGTCCTCCAGGACGATCCGATACTCGACGTCGTAGCCCCCGTCATCGGCGAGTTGACGCCGGATGGCGTCGCGAACCAGCGGCAGGTCGTCCGGATGAATGACCCTCGTGAAATCGGCCCGGGCCCGGGACAGCAGGGCCAAAGCCTGTTCGTCCCGCAGCATCGGCAGGCTGCCACCGACGAATATCGTGGTGAAGTCGGGGTCGTTCTGGCAGCGATAGGTGATGCCGGGGATGCTGTCGAGGATGGACTGGAAAAGTCGAAGAGACTTGCGGTCACCGACCGCTTGCTCCACCGCGTCCGCCAGGGC
>SKKM01000099.1 GCA_007121485.1 Wenzhouxiangella sp.
GCACAGCGGCGCCATCATCGGCGGCGAGGGCTCGCTGGTGTTCGAGGACGGCTGCGTATCGGCCTGGCGCTGCGGCTTCGATGCAGAGGCACCCATCATCGCACTCCGGCTGTCCGGCCCCCTCGGCCAGGTCGCCATGGACAACTTCGTCGGCGAAGAAGCGGACGGATCAGCCAGTTACCGACCGATCGAGCTAGCCAGCACAGATGCAAGGCCAAGGCTGGTGCGGGTCGAGTCGACCTTGTCCGGCCCAGCCCTGATGTTCCAGGATTTTGCCGCCGCCGCCCGCGATCCGCTGCTCCGGGATCGCTGGGTCGAGGCGAGCGAGCGGACCCAGGCGCTGCTCGATGCCGTTTGGGAGGTCGGGACCGGCCAGCCTGCTGGTTCAGGCTGAGATGGCGACCGGCAGGTGACCATTGCACGAGATCGGGCTGACCGATGGTGGGAAGCCCATGCCCGGGCCCGGCTCAGCCCGAGTTCCGGCGCACTTCGGCCAGCGGTGGCCAGCCCAGCTTGGCGCGTTCTAGGTCGATCATCGCGTTCATGCGTTCGGCCAGTGCCTTGAGCTCGGGGTCATCACGCACGGTGCGGAACGCCAGATCGTCGAGAGCGAACGCCCATGCCAGGCCCAAATCCAGCGCACGCTCCATCGCCCGGCGCACGCCCGCGGCATCCGAGAGGATGGCGTAGCCCCACATGAAGTCTCTGAAAGAGTTCAAATCCTCGTACCCCATGCTTTCATAGAGCGCCACCATGGCGCCAAAAACGGCAGCCTGCTCCTCGTACTCGGCGTCCATCCCGGACTCACGCAGCACCAGGATCAGCACAGCCAATTGCCATGGGTTATCGCGCGGCACCGCCGGCGACTCCATCACCTGCAGCGCCGCCTCGATCCGGCCGTCCGCGATCAGGGCATAGATCAAGGCCACCGCGCGTGACAGGCTGGCCCGTTCCGCCCACAAAGCCTCGGCCAGATCCAGTGCCTCGGCCTGCCGCCCCAGGCTGATCAGGGCGCGGACTGACTCCTCATCTCCATCGGCCGCCAGGCCCTCCGGGTCATACAGCGCCCAGCGCAACTCCGCCAGATCGGTCTCGATCGCCCGGTTGCCCGGCGCCAGGCTTCTGGCTTTCTGAAATTCGCCCAGCGCCTCGGACAGATTGCCCCGGGCCATATGCAATCCCGCCACCGTGCGCGGCACCAGGTAACTCTCGGGGTTGGCGCGGCGCATCCGCTCGACGGTCTGCCAGGCCTGCTCCCAGTCACCGACCGCGGCCTGGTCATAGGCCAGGTACATCAGGTTGACCAGGAACAGCGGGTCCAGCTCGGCCAGGTGCAGGGACGCGGCCCTGGCCTCGTCGACCCGGCCCAGATTCCTGAGCGCAATCCTTCTGGCCAGCAGGGCCTCGGAGTGGCTGGGGTTGCCGGCCACCGCGCGATCCAGGTAGGTCAGCGCCTCATCCGGGCGGCCATTGTGGTTCAACCAGAAGCCCATCGCCGCCAGCGCATCGGGATGGACCGGATCCAGGGCCAGAGCGCGGTCGATGTCGGCTCGCGACCGCGGTATGGCTTCGGTCAACGGGATGGTGCCGTAAGCCCCGTAGGCCTCCGAGAGATGCAGCCACAGCTTGCCGGATATGGCCAGAGCCGGCACATAGTCCGGCGCCTCGAGCAAAATCTCGTCCACCACCTCGCGGGCGCGCTCCATGCCCTGCAGGCTGCGGTCGCGCAGCCGGATGCGCGCTTCCAGATAGCGCTGATAGAGATCGATGCTGGGGGCGGGCCTGGCGATCTCCGCGCTGCCCACCAGTGTCAGGCGCAAGGCGCTGGCAATGGCCTCGGCGATTTCCTGCTGGATGCGAAAGACATCATCGAGACGGCGATCGTAGCTGTGCGACCAGATCTGGAAACCGTCCTCGGCCTGGATCAACTGCACCGAAACCCGCAGTTGGTCGCCGGCCCGGCGCACGCTGCCCTCGAGCAGGTGCGCGACACCCAGAATGCCGGCAATCTCGCGCAGGTCGCGCCGTTCGCCCTCGAAAGCAAACGACGAGGTCCGACCCGTCACGCGCAGGCCTTCGATCCGCGCCAGTCCGTACAGCACCTCCTCGGACAGGCCATCAACGAAGAATTTCTGCTCCGGATCGGCGCTCAGATTGGCAAAGGGCAGCACGGCGATGGTTGGCGCCAGCGACGCAGTTACCGTTTGCGGCGCATCGGATCCGGGCCAGAAACGCTCGACCACCAGCACCCCGATGATGAGCACCAGACCGGCCATGATCAGGACATCCATGCGCCGGAAGCGGCCGCGGGGCGCAGGCGATGCTGCCTTGGCGCGACTGCTGGTGCGCTGGATGCCCTCCGGCGTCAGCTCATAGGCCCAGGCCAGCACCAGGGCCACGATGAAACCGATGGCCAGAAAGACCACCAGCGACTTGAACACCCAGTCCGGCGCGCCGAAGTTGCCGAGCAGAATATCCCCGGCCTGAACCAGCAGCCAGGCCACGACCCCATAGCCCGCTGCCACGCGAAAGACATTGCGGCGTTTGAGTTCGGAGTACAGGGCCATGACGCGGGTGCCTCGGATGCCAGGCGCGGGTAGCTCGAGCCCTCGCGCACCGTCGGATCATAGCGGAAAGCGATTCCTGCACAAGTCCCACGGCCCGCGTTTCAGCCAGCCGGCGGCGCTTCCCGGCACCACTACAGCCAGTCCCGCTGAGAGAGCCAAAGCCACGCGGCCTCGAGGTTGGCGCGCGCGGCGGGGGTGAGGGGGGCGCCGAGGTCGAAGGACTCGGCACGCACGGCAAGCAACAGGGCCGGCGGCGGGGGCGCGCCGCACACGCGCTGGTAGGTTTGGAGCACGGCAGCGGGCGAAAGCGCATGGCTTGTATGGCTCGGGTCGCGCGCGGGAGCGATCGGTCTGACCTCGTAGGGCGCTTGCGCATCCACCGCGGCGTCGATGAACAGCGCCAGCCGGCGGCCCTGCAGGTCCAGGGCATGCTCGATCTGCAGCTGAAAATCGACGATGACCTCGACACTGGGCAGTTCGGCCGCCGCAAGCCGCGCGGCCAGTTCGGGGCCAATGGCGTCGTCGCCGCGGCTGGGGTTGCCGACGGCCAGCACCAGCACTGGCGCGACCCTGTTCAGATCGCCGCGCAGGCTCCTAGCCACACGACCCTGTTGAGTCCCGGCGCAAGCTGTGGGCCAGCGTGCCGTCGGGCTCCAGCAACTCCAGCACCAGCGGCATCTTGCCCAGCGCATGGGTCGCGCAGGACAGGCAGGGGTCGAAGGCGCGGATCGCCACTTCGATGTGGTTCAACAGGCCCTCGGTCAGCTCGCGCCCGTCCAGGTAACGCAGCGCGACCTCTCGGATGGCGCGGTTCATGGCCTCGTTGTTGTGGGTGGTCGAAACGATCAGGTTGGCCCGCACCACCTGGTCATGCTCGTCGACGCGGTAATGGTGAATCAGCGTGCCGCGCGGCGCCTCGAGCACGCCGACGCCGCGACCCTGATGCGCCCCGTCGGTGCGCAACTCGCCGCCGAGAATGTCGTCATCTTGCAGCAGTTCGGCGACGACTTCGGCCGCATGCAGCATCTCGATCATGCGCGCCCAGTGGAAGCCCAGCGTGGCGC
>SKKM01000239.1 GCA_007121485.1 Wenzhouxiangella sp.
CACCGTCGGCGGCGGCATTAACAATACCGCCAGCGGCTCCTCTAGCGCCGTTGTTGGTGGGCGCCAGAACACCGCAAGTGGCGCACATAGCGCCATCGGCGGCGGAGAGCGTAACTGTGCTGGCGGAAATTTCTCATGGGCCGGTGGGCGGCGCGCCAAGGTACGACCTGGCAGTTTCTCCGGTGATGCCCGCGGCGGATGTCAGGGAGTGGATGAGATCGGCACCGTCGGTCATCAGGGCACCTTCATCTGGGCCGACAGTCAGAATGCCGACTTCGTTTCGAGCGCGGCTGACCAGTTCCTGGTCCGGGCACAGGGTGGTGTTGTGTTTACATCCAGCAGCAACTCTATCCTTTCGCAGGGCAATCAACTGCGCGTCAATGGCACGCTCAGGGTCGACAACCTCGGTGGATCAGGAGGAAGCACTGTTTGCCGCAATCTTGTCAACCAACTATCCGACTGCTCATCCAGCCAGCGCTACAAGCAGGATATCGAAGTTATAGAAGGTGACGTGGCGGTGCGGCTGCTGAAAGGCCTGCGACCAGTTCGCTATCAGTGGATCGACAGTGGCCATGCCGACATCGGGCTGGTAGCCGAGGAAGTGGCCGACATCATCCCCGACATCGTCACCTACAACGAGGACGGTCAGATCGAGGGATTCGAGTACAACCGCCTCGGACCGTTGCTGGTTGCAGGGTTCCAGGCGCAGGATTCGGCCATTGCGGCTCGCTTCTCTCAGCTTGCAGCGGAAAACGCCGAACTGCGCGCCGAAGTGGCCGTGCTCAAGGTCCAGTCCGGCCAGATGCGCGAACTGGCTGATCGGAACGCCGAGCTGGAGCGGCGGCTGGGTGCGATGGAGGAACGCGAGCGCGAGCATGACCGTTTGCAGGAGCGTCTCGCCGCCCTGGAAGCCTTGCTGCTCAATGCGGCGCCCAAGGTCGCCGCTACGGAGCCTTGACGGAAAAGGCCGTTGGGAACCGGTCGGAAGGAAATGGAGGCTAGGCCCGGAGTCGAACCGAGGTACACGGCTTTGCAGGCCGCTGCATAACCACTCTGCCACCTAGCCATCAGTGACTTCTGCCCCTTCAGTATACCCAAAGCGGCCGCCGGTCAGAAGCGGCGTCGAAGGCTGAAACGAAAAGGCCCCGGAACGTCCGGGGCCTTCTCAGGGCATTCTTTGGAGCGGGAAACGAGACTCGAACTCGCGACCCCAACCTTGGCAAGGTTGTGCTCTACCAACTGAGCTATTCCCGCGCCAGAACCGAGCATTGTAGGCACTTCGCCGCCCGTGTCAAGAGGGTGGCCCCGGATTTTTTCCGGAACCAGGCATTGACTCGGCAACCAAGTCCTCCGGCCGCCGATCGGCGACAATGACGGCTGTTTGCCGCAGCGACCTGCCCTTCCCCACGCGATGGAGTCCCGCATCTCCGGCCCCGACCTCAGCATCGTCATCCCGACGCTGAACGAGGCCGACAACATCGATCCGCTGCTTTCCGCCATCGCCGAGAGCATGCCGGACAGCATGCGCTTCGAGGTGCTGGTGGTCGATGACTCCTCCACCGACGGCACGACCGAGCGCGCGCGTGCCTGGTCCGATCGGCTCGACGTCAGCGTGATCGAGCGCCCGGGCAAGCCGGATTTGTCCGGTGCCGTGCTGGACGGGGCGAAAGCCGCGCGCGGGCGCTGGCTGGTGGTGATGGATGCCGACGGCTCGCACCCGCCGCCCAGCATTCCCGCCCTGCTCGCCCCGCTGCTGGCCGGAACTCACGATGTGGCGATCGGCTCGCGCCACGCGGCCGGGGGCCAGACCGTGGGCTGGCCGTGGCGGCGGCACCTGACCTCGCGCGCCGCTACCCTGCTGGCCTGGCCGTTCACGGAGGTGCGCGATCCCATGGCCGGCTTTTTCGCCACCTCGCGCGAACGCCTGCTCAGGCTGCCGGCCCAGACCGCCGGCTACAAGATTCTGCTGGAGCTGCTGGTGCAGGGCGGCGACCGGATTCGCACCATTGAAGTGCCGATCCGCTTCGAGGACCGGCGCCACGGTGAATCCAAGCTCGGCCTGGCCCAGCAGCTGACCTACCTGAAGCGCCTGGCCTGGCTGGCCGGCGGCCGGGTGTCCCTGGGCAGCGCGTCCAAGTTCGGGCTGGTCGGTCTGACCGGCATGGTCGTCGACCTGATCGTGTTCCAGGCCATGATGGGGACCGGCCAGGGACTGGGCGCGGCCCATATCGCCGGCTTCGTGCTGGCCACCCTGACCAATTTCGGCCTCAACTACCGCTGGACCTTCCGCGGCGAAGATCACGCCGCCATGCCCCTGCGCCAGCGCTATGCCCGTTTCCTGGTGGTGGCGGTGCTGGCGCTGATGATCCGCGGCGGGGTGCTGGTGCTGCTGGTCGAACAGCTCGGCCTGCCGCCGCTGCTGGCGATCTTCCCGGCGATCGCGGTCACGGCCGGCGTCAACTACCTTGGCTCGGCTTTCTACGTGTTTGCCTCGACCGCTTCGGGCGTGATCCCGCGCGTGCGCTGGCACCTGGCGGCACTGGGTCTGCTGGCCTACATGCTGGTGCTGCGCGTGCTCTACATGGGCCAGGTCGAGCTGATTCCGGACGAGATGTATTACTGGATGTACGCCCAGGAACTGGCGCTGTCCTACCTCGACCACCCGCCGCTGGTGGCCTGGCTGGTGGCCGCCGGCACCTGGCTGTTCGGCGACACGCCCTTTGGGGTGCGCGCCCTGCTGATCCCGCTGACCCTGCTGGGCGCCTGGTATTTCTATCGCTACGGCCAAACCATGGGCGGACGCACCACGGGGCTTTTGTGCGTGCTGGCCTTTGCGGTGCTGCCGTTTTTCGCCGTCTCGGGGCTGCTGATGACGCCGGATGCGCCGATGATCGTGGCCTGGGCCGCGGCCCTGTACTACTTCAAGAAGGCGCTGATCGACGACGAGCCGCGCGCCTTCCTGGGCTTGGGGTTGGCCATGGGCCTGGGGCTTCTGGCCAAGTACACCATCGCCCTGCTGGCCCTGGCGGCCCTGATCTTCATGCTGGTCGACCGCCGGGCCGGGCGCTGGTTTTTCCGCCCGCAGCCCTACCTGGCCGCGCTGCTGGCCACGCTGGTCTTCCTGCCGGTGCTGGTCTGGAACTGGCAAAACGAATGGGCTTCCTTCCTGTTCCAGGGCACCCGCAGGCTGGTTGAAAACCCCGACTTTTCCAGCTACCTGGTCGTGGTGTACGCCCTGCTGCTGCTGTCGCCGGTGGTCGCCATTGCCGGATTCCTGGTGTTCGGACGCATCCGCCGCACCCTGGAGCCAGGGGCGCGCAAGCGGCGCTTCATGCTGATCATGACCGCCGTGCCGCTGGCGGTATTTGCCCTGTACGGCGCCTTTTCGGTCATCAAGTTCCACTGGACCCTGCCGCCCTGGATCGCCCTGCTGCCGATGATCATGGCCACCCTGGCCTGGCCGATCTGGCCCGAGCGCAAGCCGATCAACCGCCTGCACGCCGGACTGATCCGCGCCTGGCCGCCGTCGGTGGTACTGCTGGTCATCGCCTACGGCCTGCTCTTGCACTACCTGACCCTGGGGCTTCCCGGCACCCGCACGACCGACTTCGGCACCGGCTACCTGGG
>SKKM01000115.1 GCA_007121485.1 Wenzhouxiangella sp.
ACCGGCACGATGCCGACCGCGACGATGCCGAGCGAGGAGGTCGCGGCCTGCGCCAGGCGCTCGTCCGAGGCCAGGTCGAAGGCGCGCACGGCCAGGGTGTCGAAGTCGAAGGGCCGCAGGATGATGGTGGCCGGCAGTTCCTTCATCACGTCGACGAACACCAGGATGCCGGCGGCCAGCAGGCTGGAGCGCATCACCGGCAGATGCACCAGGGTCAGGGTCCGGCCCGGCGACTTGCCCAGGGTGCGCGAGGCGGCATCCATGTTGGGCGTGACCTTGGTCAGGCTGGCCTCCACCGTATTGAAGGAGACGGCCAGGAAGCGCACCACGTAGGCATAGACCAGGACCACCATGGTGCCGGTCAGGATCAGGCCCGGCATGACGCCAAAACGATCGCGCGAGAACAGGTTGATCTGCTGGTCCAGCCAGCCCAACGGAATCAGGATGCCGACCGCGATCACCGAGCCGGGGATGGCGTAACCGACCGAGGCGATGCGGGCGGCGGCGCGGGTCAGCGCACGCGGTTTCAGGCGCACGCCGTAGCCGATCACCACCGCGAGGCCGACGGCCACCACGGACGCGACGGTCGCCAGGCGCAGGCTGTTCCAGGCGAACTCCCAGAAGCGTGTCCCCATCAGCGGATCACCGACCCGGAAGTGCATCTCCAGCAGCAGACCGGCAGGCACCAGGAAACCGACCAGGATCGGAAGCGCGCAGGCCAGGAAGGCCAGGGTCGCGCGCGCCGGTCGAAGCCGGTACTGAGGCAGCTCGCGGTAGCGCCCGGTGGTGTGATGAAAGCGCGCGCTGCGCCGCGAGAAGCGTTCCAGCAGCAGCAGCACCAGCACGAACATCAGCAGGCAGGCGGCCAGCTGGGCGGCCGCCGCCGGCTCACCGAGCCCGAACCAGGTGCGGAAAATCCCGGTGGTGAAGGTATCGACGCCGAAGAACTGCACCGCACCGAAGTCGTTGAGCGCCTCCATCAGCGCCAGCGCCACGCCGCCGACAATCGCCGGCCGGGCCAGCGGCACCGCCACGCTGGAAAACAGCCGCCACGGGCCGCGCCCCAGGGTTCGACCCACCTCCAGCGCACACACCGACTGCTCCATGAAGGCGGCCCGGGTGAGCAGGTAGACGTAGGGGTAGAGCACCAGCGACATCAACACGATGGCGCCGCCCAGCGAGCGGACGTTGGGAAACCAGTAATCGTCGCGGCCCCACTCGAAAACCTCGCGCAGCCAGCTCTGCACCGGCCCGGCAAACTGCAGAAAATCGGTATAGGCGTAGGCGATGACATAAGTCGGCACCGCCAGCGGCAGCAGCAGCGCCCATTCGAAGATCCGCCGGCCCGGGAACCGGCACATGACCACCAGCCAGGCCGTGCCGACGCCGATCAAAAGGGTGCCGAAACCCACGCCGAGCATCAGGCCGAGAGTGTTGAGCACGTAACCGCGCAGGACGGTCTGGTAAAGGTGCGACCAGACCTCGCCGGTCGGCACGAACACATGCGCCAGCACGGTGATGACCGGCAAGGCGACCAGCCCGGCAATCAGCAAGGTCAGCAGGCTCCAGACGTCCGGGCGAAAACGAACGCGGGCATCGGTCTTGCCGGCAAGCTGGGCGGGGCTGGCGCTCAAGGAGTTCGGAATCTTAAGGCTGCGGGCCAAAGACTCCGAATGATAACGGTTTTCAACTACGCTGTTGTCGATGCCCGCCCAGCCGCTGGCGTTTCCTGAACCCGGTGGCAGTTAACATATCCAACGTCCTCTCCGACCGGATTCTCTCCCCCAACAATGAAGCGCACCTGGCCCATCGCCCTGGGCATCTTCCTGATCATGCTGCCGGTGACCGCCGTGGTGCCGCTGCTCTACGATCTGACCGAGGGACGCTTTCCGGGCCGCTCGGAGCTGGACCGGCACCTGTTCATGTCGGCCAACATGGCCGGCTCCCTGCTGATCGCCGTGCTGGCCGGGCTGCTGTCCGACCGCCTGGGCAAGCGCAAGATCCTGGTGGTCCCGGCGCTGTTCGCGTTCAGCCTGGTGCTGTTCTTGATGTATCTGCCCTTCCCCTACCCGGTGCAGCTGGGTCTGCGCTTCGTCGAGGGCATCGTGCAGATGGCGGTGCTGGTGCTGGCCATGACCATGATTGCCGACAGCGCGCGCCCCGAGCACAAGGGGCGGGCCATGGGCCTGGCCGGGGCCAGCATGAGCTTGGGCGTTGCTTCCGGCACGGTGCTGGGCGGGCGCATCGGTTCGGAGGCGGCCACCAGCGTCTTTCTCTACGGCGGCGGGCTGATCCTGGTGCTGGCCGTGGCGGCGATATTCGTGCTGCGCGATGCCCGCCTGGAACGCTCGGCCGAACGCATCGGTGCGGTGGTCAAGCTGGCGCTGGAGCGGCGGGCCCTGCTGATCCCCTATGTCTTCACCTTCATCGACCGCATGACCGCCGGCTTCATCATCTCCACGGTCTCGCTGTATTTCGCCACCGTCATGGGCCTGAGTCCGGCCCAGATCGGCCTGGCCATGGCGGCTTTCCTGCTGCCTTACGGGCTGCTCACCTACCCATCGGGTTTGCTGTGCGAGCGGGTCAGCCCGGTGACCTTGATGGCCATCGGCAGCATCTGCTACGGAATCTTCCTGATCGTTCTCGGTTTCACCCCGGCCGAGCAATTGACCCTGGTGATGGCGGCCGGCGGCATCACCGCCGCGCTGATGCTGGCGCCTTCGCTGGTGCTGACGGTGCGCCTGGCCGGGCCGGCCCAGGCCACCGGCATGGGCGGCTTCCACCTGACCGGATCACTCGGCTTCATGCTGGGACCGCTGCTCAGCGTGGCCTTTCTGACCTTGCTGCGCGGACAGGGGCTGGACCCCTACCCGGCCGTGTTCGTCATCTTCGGCGCTTTCGAGATTCTGTGCGTACTGCTGCTGCTGCCGTGGCTGCTGCGCGTCAACCGTACCTTGCGCCGCAACGGCGAATCCTTGGGTTCTGAAGGCGCCCGGATTCCCCCGGGCGCCTGAATCCAGTGGCTCAGAACAGCAGCTGGGCTGAACCGTAGACGCTGCGCTCGGGCTGGATCTGGTCGAAGAACGGCTCGACGTATTCGCGGTTGGCAAGGTTGCGAATACCGCCGACCAGGCGCAGCCGGCGCTGTTCGGCCAGCGGGATGTCCATGCGCGCGCGCAACTCGAAGACGGTGAAGCTGGGATAGTCGACGCGGTCGGTGCCGGTGTCTTCCCGGCCCAGCGTGGTCAGGTCGCGCGACGACAGCGTGGTGCGGCCGAGCAACTCGACTCGGCCGTCGGCCGCCCCGGGGCCGGCAAAGCGATAGGCCACGCCGTAATTCATGCGGCCGCCGTCGACGCGGATCAACTCGCGGTCGGACGGTGCGTAGGTGCGCGAGGCGTTGCCGAACACCTCCCAGTTACCAAAGCGCTGAGCGCCGCTCAGTTCCCAGCCGTACAGGTCAACCGTGCTGGTATTGACCGCCTGCTCGATGATCACGGGGAATTCCTGGATCACCTGCTCGACGATGAAGTCGCTGACCCGGTTGTAGAAAAGAGCGACTTCGCCGCTGAAATCGCGGCTCTGCCA
>SKKM01000017.1 GCA_007121485.1 Wenzhouxiangella sp.
CCACCGGCATGCTCGACTCGTAGTGCCGGTCCGGACTGTGCAGGACGAAGCCGCGCTCGCGGTGCACCGGGCCGCCGTCGAACACGCGCTGGCCACCCAGCCGCTCTTCGCTGCAGCTCAAACCCACCTGGCTGAGCAGGTCCGACAGGGTGAATTCCGATGGCCGGTTGATGGTGATCCCCAGGGCGCCCTCGTCGTTGTGCTGGCACAACAGGGTCACGCCGCGGCTGAAGTTGGGATCTTCCAGCCCGGGCATCGCGATCAGAAACTGCCGCTCCAGGTAACTCATGAGGCCATTCTAGCAGTGCCGCTGCGCGTACGACCGCACGGTGTCGGCATATCAGCGCTGGCGCAGGCCGCCGGTGCTGGAGAACTGCCAGGTCCGGGTGATGGTGAGCACATCCACCTGCTCGGTCATCTCGCCGGGAAACGGCGCGAAGGGCGCCGACAGACGCACGATGCGCACGGCCGACTCGTCGAGAATGTCATGCCCGGAGGAGCGCAGGACGCGGATCTGGTCCACGCTGCCATCGGGCAGGATGTCGACGCTGAGCACCAGGCTGCCCTCGATGCCCTGGCGGCGGGCCGCCTCCGGGTAGTTCATGTTGCCGATGCGTTCGACCTTGGCGATCCAGGCGCTCATGTAGCTGGCGAACAGGTGCTCGCGCGTCGCGGCCGAAATGAACTTGCGCCGCGGCTGCTGGCGAAAATCGGACGCCTCGCGGCGCAGTTCCGGCGAGCGCACCATGGCCAGGGACTGTTCCATCAGCGCCCGCGTGTCCAGCGCCTCGGCCGTCTCGGCCTCGGCGCCGTCCGGTTCCATCGCCAGCGGATCGGCCAGGGGCTCGGCGCTGAGCAGGTCGTCCAGCGCCTGCGCCAGGTCATCGGCCGTGGTCTCGGGCTGGGGAGTGCTTTCCTCGGCCAGGGCCGGTTCGGGCACCAGGGGCTGGTCCGGCACCGCGGCCTCGTCGCCTTCGCCGCCGCCGGCCTGCGTGACCTGGGCGAAGAAGTCGGCCTCTTCCGGCGCCGTCTCGGTCGCCCAGTCGACCATGATCACGTCCAGGCTGGGCGCCGCGGATCGATCCCGGTCGCCCAGGAACTCGAAGTGCACCAGGCCGATCACCGCGATATGCAGGCCAGCGGCCACGGCCAGGGCCAGGGCCAGCGAATCAGCGCCACTCGATGTGTGCCAGGCCTGCCTCATGAATCGATCGCATCGAACAACTGCCCGGCAATGTTGAGTCCGAACTGGGCGTCGAGTTCCCGCATGCAGGTGGGACTCGTGACGTTGATTTCGGTCAGGCGATCGCCGATCACGTCCAGGCCCGCCAGCATGATGCCGTGCTCGACCAGCATCGGCGCGACCGCCTCGGCGATCGCGCGATCGCCCGCGCTCAGCGGCCGCCCTTCGCCGCGCCCGCCGCGGGCGAGATTGCCGCGGAAGTCCTCCCCGCCCGGGATGCGGGCGAGCACGTACTCCACCGGCTTGCCGTTGATGACCAGCACGCGCTTGTCGCCGTCGCGAATTTCGGGCAGGAAGGCCTGCACCATCGCGGGCCGGCGCTCGCCGGCGGTCAGCGTCTCGAGCATGCTGTTGAGGTTGGGATCGTCGCCGGTGGCGAGGAAGATGCCCTTGCCGCCCATGCCGTCCAGGGGCTTGAGCACCGCCTTGCCCTGCTCCCTGACGAAAGCGCGGATCCGGGCGTGGCTGGCGCTGACCAGGGTCGGCGGGATGAGATCGGGGAAGCGGCCGATAGCCAGCTTTTCATTGAACTCGCGCAGGGCCCGGGGCCGATTGACGACCAGTGCCCCGGCCGCCTCGGCCAGGTCCAGCAGATAGGTGGCGTGCAGGTAGTCCGGATCGACCGGCGGGTCGGCGCGCATCATGACCACGTCGTCCGGTCCGAAGTAGTGGCTGCCTCGGGCACCGAGTTCGAACCAGCCCTGCGCATGGTCGCGCACCTTGAGCGGGCGAACCGTCGCACCCGCTCTTCCCTGCTCGAAAAACAGGTCCGCCTCGTTCAGGTACAGCAGCCGGTAGCCGCGGCGCTGCGCCTCCAGCAGCAGCGCGAAGCTGGTGTCCTTGGCAATCTTGATGTCGGCGATGTCGTCCATCACCATGACGAGGTTGCGACGCATGTCGGTTGCTCCAGAGAAACAGTGCATCAAAGCTCGAAAAAAACGTGAACTGACGCACCAAAAAGATAGCCAAACCAGACAGTTCCCGAACAATATTCCACTGGATTGGCAAAACAGTTCAATATCGACTAACCTACCGGCATTGTAATAGGGGCGGCACTAGCAGGACACGGCACCGGCTTATGATCGAAAACCACAACAATGCCCAGCAGCGCGCGGGAGGGACTCTCAGCGGCTTGAGGATCATGCTGATCGACGACAGCCGCACCATCCGGCGGTCGGCCGAGACCATGCTCAACAGCGAAGGCTGCGAGGTCATCACGGCCAACGACGGCTTCGAAGCCCTGGCCCTGATCCACCGGCATGAGCCCGACCTGATCTTCGTCGACATCATGATGCCGCGTCTCGATGGTTACCAGACCTGCGCGATCATCAAGAACAACAGCCGCTTCCGCCGCGTGCCGGTGATCATGCTGACCAGCAAGGACGGCCTGTTCGACAAGGCCCGGGGGCGCATCGTCGGATCCGATCATTACCTGACCAAGCCCTTCACTCGGGACGAGTTGCTCAGCGCCGTGCGCGAGCAATTGAGCATCAGCGAAGTGGCCTGAACGTGCAGGCCGATCGGCATCGGTTTCCGACAAGCGCATGACTGACCACCACTCAGAGCCGCACAAGGCCCGCCAGCTGACCGGGCTGTTCGCCAGGCTGCACGCCTATGAACAGCGCAGTCTCGACCATGACGCGGGGGAGCGGACGCGCCAGCAGAAAATCAGCAACTGGAGCGGCGTGGCCTTCCGGCTGGGAGAATTCCTGCTGACCTGCCGCATTGACCGGGTCGAGGAAGTGATCGCGTTTCCGCCCTACACGCCGCTGCCCGGCAGCAAGCACTGGCTGCTCGGCATCGCCAACGTGCGCGGCAACCTGGCGCCGGTCGCTGACCTGGGCTGGTATCTGTTCGGCACCCGCACGCCGGTCACCGCGCGCACGCGGCTGCTGCTGACCCGCTTCCAGGGACGTCTGGCCGGGCTGGTGGTGGACGAGGTGTTCGGCCAGCGCCATTTCCACACCGACGACCTGAGCGCGGTAAAGGACTGGGATCAAACCGCGCTGGCGGGACTGGCCGGCCAGAGCTTTCCCGCCGGCGACGCCAGTTGGGGCGTGCTTCGGCTGGAGGCGTTGGAGCAGCGCGCGGACTTCATGAGCGGCGCGCGCGAGGAATGAGATCGAACGCAGGCATCACCTCCGCTTCCGGGACAACGACAAAACACTAATTCTTTTGATTGAGGACTTGGCATGACTAGCGCTGCAACGAGAGGGACGACGCAGAAGTTTTCGCCGATGCAGGCCCTGTTGTTCGTACTCCTGGTGGGCCTGCTGGCCGCGGTGGCCTACAACTTTGTTCTGCTCACCGAGCGCAACCAGCAGCAGGCGCGTTACCTGGCC
>SKKM01000170.1 GCA_007121485.1 Wenzhouxiangella sp.
GCACGCGGTAGCCGTCGGGGTAAAGCTGCCCGGCGCTGGGCAGGAACACGGCGTCTGCGCCGGCCTCGCGCAGGGTGGCCAGATCGCTGGCCAGGGTTTGCGGGTATTTTTCCAGATCGTTGGGGTCGTCGAACTGGGCCGGGTTGACGAAGATCGACACCAGCGTGCGCTCGCAGGTTGCCAGGCTTTGCTGGACCAGGCTCAGGTGGCCGTCGTGCAGGGCGCCCATGGTGGGCACGAAGCCCAGCGAGGCCGCGGGCTGGTCCCGGCACCAGTCACGGCATTCGGCGATGGACTCCAGGTGCTGCATGTCAGAAGCTTTCCGTCTCGTCCGGAAAGCGGCCCTGGCGGACGGCGTCGGAGAATTCGCGTGCGGCCTGCTGCCACGACTTCCCCGTGTCGGCAAAGCGGCGCACGAACCGCGGCGAGAAATCCAGGTTCATGCCCAGCGCGTCCTGCATCACCAGGACCTGGCCGTCGACCTCCGGGCCGGCGCCGATGCCGATCACCGGGATGTCCAGTTCGCGGGTGATCTGCGCGGCCAACTGGGCCGGCACGCACTCCAGCACCAGGGCGAAGCAGCCGCAGCCCTGAACCTGATGGGCCTGTTCGACCAGGCTGCGGGCGGCCTCGGCCGTCTTGCCCTGCACCCGGTAGCCGCCGTGCAGGTGCACCGATTGCGGCATCAGGCCCAGGTGGCCCATCACCGGCACCCCGGACTGGACGATGTGGCGGAGGGTTTCATCGTGCCCGGCGATGCCTTCGACCTTGACCGCGTCGGCGCCGGCGACCATGAGCGTGCGCACGGCCTCCATCACCCGATCCAGCGAGCCGCGGTGGGCCAGGAAGGGCAGGTCGACGACCAGCGCCCGATCGGCGCCCAGTCCGCGCCGGACGGCCTCGGTATGGCGGGCCATCATGTCCACCGTGGCCGGCAGGGTGGTCGGGTGACCGTAGATCGTCATGGCCAGCGAGTCGCCGACCAGGAAGGCCTCGACCGGCGCCTCGCGCAGGATCCGGGCCGCGCTGTAGTCGTAGCAGGTCAGCATGCTGATCGCGTCCGCGTTCCTGCCCTTTTTCCGGAAGACCTGGAGATTCATGTCGGGGTTCTGCAGCGAGCGATCACGATTCTGCCGGCGTCAGTGCCTGGCCGAGACGCACGACCATGCCGGGCTTGAGTTCGTCCGACCAGGCCGGGAAGTCCGGCGGCGTCAACAGGATGACCGTGGAACCCCAGTGGAAACGACCCAGTTCCTGGCCGCGTACCAATGGCTCGGCGTCGAGCTGCCGATGGCGCGGAGCCGGCCCGGGGCGCCGATCGTCCGGGCCGCCCCAGACGGTCTCGATTCCAGCCACCAGCAAGGCCGCCACCATCACCAGGGCCACCGGGCCGTATTCGCTCTCCAGCATCACCGCCATGCGCTCGTTGCGGGTGAACAGCCCGGGCACGCCGCGACTGGTGCGGGTCGAGACGCTGAACAGGCGGCCCGGAATGCGGAATTCCTCCACCGGCCTGGCGCTCAAGGGGGCGTGCACGCGGTGGTAGTCGTACGGGGCCAGGTAGATGGTCAGAAAATGGCCGTCGGCAAAGCGCTCGGCCCAGTCTTGCGAGCCCAGCAGTTCGGTCGCGCCGTAAGACATGCCCTTGGCCTGGATCAGCCGGCCGGCCTCGATCCGTCCGAGCTGGCTGAGGGTGCCGTCGCAGGGCGAGACCAGCCGGTGGCGCGCGTCGGCCGGCGAGCGCGCATCCGGCTTCAGGGCGCGGGTGAAGAAATCATTGAAGCAGCCGTAGGCCGCCGGATCGGGCTCCTGGGCTTCGTCCAGATCGACCGGGAACAGGCGCCGGAAACCGGCGATCAGGGGCTTGCTGATCCACGGCCGGCGCGAAGTGGAAATCGTCCACGCGAGGCTGGTGAGCAGCTGCTGCGGCAGCAGGTACTGGGGCCAGACCGCGACGCGGTCGGCCCAGGCGGCGGTCATGAACTGATCCGGAACAGGTCGGCGACCACGTCTTCAGGCACCAGCGGATGGCCGAAGCGGCCGTGCAGGCGACCCTGCGGATCGATGATCAATACGGCGGCGGAGTGATCGACATTGTAAAAACCGGTCCGCTCGTCGGGCGTTTCGCGCCAGTAGACGATGCCCAGCTGCCGCGTCAGCAGCTGCAACTGCTCCTCCGGCCCGGTCACGGCCACGAACTCCGGATCGAACCAGGACACGTAGTCGGCCAGCAGTTCGCCATAATCACGGTCGGGGTCGACCGACACGAAGACAACCTGGGGCAGTTCTTCACGCCGCATCAGGCGCAGTTGCTCCATCGACTGGGCCAGCATGGCCAGGGTATCCGGGCACACGTCCGGGCAGTTGGTGAAGCCGAAGAACATCAGGCTCCACTGGCCCTGGAGGTTTTCCAGCGTGAACGGCTCTCCGGTTGCCGTTTCCATCTGGAAATCGCTCAAGGCTCGCGGCGTCGGGAACAGCTGGGCTGCGCGCAGATCCATGGTGCGGTCGATCATGGTCCGGGAGGCAAAAAGTCCGGCGGCCACGGCCACGACCATGATGACCAGGACCAGTGCGATGCGTCCGGTTTGACGCTGGGGCAGGGCTGTATTTCTCATGCGGGTAGTATATCTGGCCATTGTTTTTTGGATGAGGAGGCGTCGCCGGGTGCGGCGGACGGGGCAGCATGTCTGACCTTCAACTGGCCGCCCTGGTTCAGGATGCGGCAGATCGCATGGAAGACGCCGGCCTGTTTTTCGGGCATGGCACCGACAACGCACTGGACGAAGCCTGCTGGATGGCCTCGCATGTGCTCGATCTGCCGCCGGATTTCGGGCCGGAAGCCTTTTCCCGGTCCGTGGCCGAAGCCGACCGCAGTCGGTTCGATGAATTATTGCGGCGCCGCATCCAGACCCGGCAACCGCTGGCCTACCTGATCGGCGAGGCCTGGTTTGCCGGGCTGAACTTTGCGGTGAACCCGTCGGTGCTGGTGCCACGCTCGCCGCTGGCGGAGCTGATTGTCGACGGTTTCGAGCCCTGGCTGCCGGCGTCTCGCCTGCGGCGGGCCGCGGACGTCGGCACCGGCTCCGGCTGCATCGCCATCGCCCTGGCGCACTACCATCCGGAGGCGGAAGTCGACGCGGTCGATGTCTCGCCGGACGCCCTGGTGCTGGCGGCCGAAAATGTCCGGGCTCATGGCCTGGTCGAACGGGTGCGCCTGCTGCAGTCGGATCTGCTGGAGGCCCTGCCGGACCAGGACTATGACCTGATTCTGGCCAACCCGCCCTACGTGCCGGAGGCCTCGATGGAGATGCTGCCGCCGGAGTTCGGCTGGGAGCCCCGCCTGGGGCTGGTGGCGGGAGAGGACGGCCTGGACCTGGTTCGGCGCCTGATCGTGCAGGCGGCCGAGCGCTTGAGTGCGCATGGGATCCTCGTGTGCGAGGTGGGCGAGGCGGCCGCCGCGCTGGATGCCTGGCTGGCCGATGAGGCCGTGACCTGGCTGGAGTTCGCCCACGGCGGCGATGGCGTCTTCCTGCTGGACCGGGAAACCTGTTTGAGGGTGGCGC
>SKKM01000258.1 GCA_007121485.1 Wenzhouxiangella sp.
AAGGCGCGCGCCAGGGTGGACTTGCCCGAGCCGACCGCCGCCGGCAGAGCCACGCCGCCCAGGGCCGGATCGACGGCCAGCATCAGCATGGCCTGGCGGGCCAGGTCCATGCCGACGATCTCGGGGAAGCGCAGCATCAGCCCTCTGGATCTTCTCCGAACACGCGTGCCAGTTCGCGCTCGATCTTCTCGCCGGCGTCCAGGGTTTCCAGCGGGTCCTTGCGCAGGCGATGGCGCAGGGCCAGGCCGACGACGGCACGCACGTGCTGGCGCGAGACCGTCTCATCACCCTGCAATGCGGCATAGGCCTGGGCGCTGCGGGTGATGGTCAGCTCGCCGCGGTGGCCGTCGATGTCGAGCTGCATGCACAGGCGGGCGATGTCGGTCAGCACGTCCTCGGGCAGCTGGATGCCGGGCAGCAGCTCGCGGGCGGCAACGATCTTGCGCTGCAGGGCGCGCTGCTTGCGGCTCCAGCGCCGGAAGAAGGCCTTGGGATCGTCGTCGAAAGCGCGGCGACGGCGCACGATTTCCACCCGCGAGTCCAGGTCGTTGATGGTCAGAATGCGCGCGTACAGGCCGAAGCGATCGAGCAGCTGCGGGCGCAGTTCGCCCTCTTCCGGATTCCCCGAGCCGACCAGCACGAAGCGCGCCGGATGGCGCACGCTGATGCCCTCGCGCTCGACCACGTTGCGGCCGCTGGCGGCCACGTCCAGCAACACGTCGACCAGGTGGTCGTCGAGCAGGTTGACCTCGTCGATGTAGAGAAACCCGCGGTTGGCCTGGGCCAGCAGGCCGGGCTCGAAGGACTTGACCCCCTGGGTCAAGGCCTGCTCGATGTCGATGGTGCCGCAGACGCGGTCCTCGGTCGCCCCCAAAGGCAGGTCGACAACCGGGACCGGAAAACTCTCGGTATCGACTTCCTCGGCCTTCATCAATCGGCGTCCGACGCGCGGCCGTTCGGCGGCGAGGAACTCGTCGGCCGAGCGGTTGTAGGGATCGTCCTGTACCCGCTCGATCGACGGCAGCACTTCGGCCAGGGCGCGCACGATGGTGCTCTTGCCGGTGCCGCGATGGCCCATGACCAGAACGCCGCCGATGCTGGGATCGATGACGTTGAGAATCAGCGCCAGCTTCATCTCTTCCTGGCCGACCATCGCGGTGAAGGGAAAAGCCTCGGGGCGTGATTTTTTGTGCTTGGCTCGGCTGCTGCTCATGTTTCTCGCTTCTTGCTTGACTGCTTCGGCGCAGTCCTTGAAAGGCTTTTACCGCCGATGAACGCAGATTAACGCAGATGAAAAAGCGGTTTTGGCAAGGAAACCGCTGTGTGGCCGGCTGCTGCAGTCGCAGCATCATAGACGCCGTTTTCAAATCCTTTATCCGCGTTCATCTGCGTTCATCCGCGGTAAAAAAGATCATTCCCGAACTGCAGCCCCACCGGAATCCCAGCGAGGATCGTGCGCGGCCTCAAGCTCATCGGTGCGCCGGTCCCACATCACGGCATGCATGTTGCCCCAGGGCAGCACACGCACGCGAACCGTATGGCCCAGGGCTTCGAGCGCGGCGATTTCCGCCCTGGTCAGCCATCCGCGCTCGACCTCGATTTCGTCGGGCTGGTACTGGTGATGGAAGCGCGGCAGGCTGACCCAGGATTCCGGTCCGTTGCCGTCGATGAAGTCGAGAATGCCGAGCAACACCATGGTGATGATGCGCGACCCCCCCGGCGTGCCGATGACGGCGACGCGCTCGTCGGACTTGACGATGGTCGGGCTCATGGAGGACAGCATGCGCTTGCCGGGCTGAATCTCGTTGGCGGCGAAACCGATCAGTCCGTACTCGTTGGGCACCCCAGGCGCGGCGGAAAAATCGTCCATCTCGTTGTTCAGCAACACCCCGGTGCCGGGAGCGACGAAGCCCGAGCCAAAGGCCAGGTTGATGGTCAGCGTGCCGGAGACCACGTTGCCGTCGGCGTCGATCAGCGAGAAGTGCGTGGTGTGATCGCCTTCCGGAATCAGCCCGGGATCGGCCGCCAGCGCCGCCGAAGGCGTGGCCCGGTCGAGTCGAATTCCCGTGCGCAGGCCGGCGGCGTAATGGGGGCTGAGCAGCATTTCAGTGGGAATGTCGACGAAATCCGGATCGCCCAGGTACAGGGCGCGATCGCGGTAGGCCCTGCGCATGGCCTCGACCAGCAGATGCACCCGCTCCACCCGGCTGAGCGCGGCGAGGTCGAAGGGCTGGATGATGTTGAGCATCTGGGCGATGGCAATGCCGCCGGACGATGGCGGAGAGGCGGTCAGCAGTTCATAACCGCGGTAGCGCGTACGGATCACCTCGCGTTCGATCACCCGGTAGGAGGCCAGGTCCTCCAGCGTCCAGATGCCGCCTTCGGCACGCGCACCCTCGACCAGGGCTTCGGCAACCCGGCCGCGGTAGAAACCGTCGAAGCCCTCGCGGGCGAGGCTGCGCAGGGTCTCGGCCAGTTCGGGCTGGCGGATGATGGTGCCGATCTCCGGGATCTCGCCGCCGGGCATGAAGATCCCGGCGGTCTCCGGCCAGCGCTGCATAACCTCGGCGCGCAGATTCAGGAGCATCTGGTACTGGCGGTTGACCGGGAAGCCCTCTTCAGCCAGTCGAATCGCCGGCGCCAGCAACGTTTCCAGGGGCAGCGAACCGTAGTGCTCCGCCAGGTGCACCCAGGCCGCCGGGGCGCCCGGAATGCCGGCGGAAATGGGGCCGTTCGTCGCCCTGTCCCGGTCCACCCGGCCTTCGGCGTCCAGGTACATGTCCGGCGTCGCCGCCAGCGGCGCGGTCTCCCGGCCGTCGACCATGATGGAAAAATCGTCCGCCGCCCGATGCAGCAGCCAGAAGCCACCGCCGCCGATTCCGGAAGAGCCGGGCTCGACCACGCCCAGTGCTGCGGAAACGGCGACCGCGGCGTCGAAGGCGTTGCCGCCCTGGGCCATGATCTCCAGCCCGGCCTCGGTCGCCAACTCATGCGCGCTGGAGACAGCGACCCGTCCGGGCCCGGCTTGGGCCGTGGCGACAAGCACCAGCCCCGCAAGCGCCAGCAATGCCGGGAAGCAGCGAATGCCCTTGGGCGAAGACACCAGTCCGGAAACGCCGCGAGCGGAGCCGATCAGCCGGCGTAGCGCACTTTCAGCGCGTCAGCCACACGGGGGTGAACGAACTTCCGCACATCGCCGTCGAGACGGGCGATTTCCTTGACCAGCGTGGAGGAGATGAAGCTGTGCTTTTCGTCCGGGGTCAGAAACACGGTTTCCACGTCCCTCGCCAGGTGACGGTTCATCGAAGCGAGCTGGAACTCGTACTCGAAGTCCGACACGGCGCGCAGGCCGCGCAGGATCACCCCCGCCCCGCGCTCGGCCACGAAATCGGCCAACAGACTGTCGAACCCGACCACCTCGACGTTTTCGACTCCGGCCTCGCCCAACACGTGCCGACACAGATCGATGCGCTGGGCAAGGCTGAAAGCCGGCTGCTTGTGCGGGCTCTCGGCAATCGCCACCACAACCAGCGCGAACATTTTCGAAGCCCGAGCCACCAGGTCGGTATGGCCGTTGGTCAGCGGATCGAAAGTCCCCGGGTAGATGGCGATGCTGTAGTCGATGTCAGGTGTCGTCATCACAACACTCGGTTCGGTCCCAGCGGGCGATTATAGCCCTCAGTCCTGCCCTGTCCGGAGCCGCAGCAGGCTCAGGACCACCTGCCCCTGGCGTTTCTGGCGTATCGGTTCCAGTGCCTCGGGCCAGGTCGGCGGCAGCTGAACGGGCGCGGACTCCGCGTAGATGCAGGCCCGCTCTGCGAGTAGTCCGGGGCTGGCCAGCAGTGCCGCCAGAGACGGCTGCAGCAGGTCGGAATCGAACGGCGGATCGAGCAGGACCAGGTCGAAAGGCCCCGGCGCATGCCCCAGCCAGGCCAGCGCATCGGCCTGCACGATCTCGATCACTTCAGCCCCCGGCCACTGCATTGGACCGGACCTCAAGGCCTCGACCGCGATCGGGTCGCGTTCGACCATCACCACTCGGGACGCTCCCCTCGATGCGGCCTCCAGCCCCAGGGCCCCGGTTCCGGCGAACAGATCGAGCACGCGGGCACCGACGATGCGCGGACCGATCCAGTTGAACAGCGTCTCGCGCGCCCGGTCCCCGGTCGGTCGCAGACCCGGTCGGTCCGGCACCGGAAATTTGCGCCCGCGCCACTGGCCGGCGATGATGCGAAGCTTGCCCGTCATGGTGATAGCATACCCGCGCCATGTTCTCGATTTTCCGCCGCAAGAAGGCCGGTTCCGGCCTGGAAACCACCGCCGTACGCCCGGCCGAAAAGGCCGGCGTGGACCCGCTGGAGGCGCGCCTGGAGCGGACCCGTTCCAGCCTGGCCGGACTGTTCGGGCTGATCGGCCAGGCCAGCCGCATCGACGAAGACCTGATCGAGGAAATCGAAACCACGCTGCTGACCGCCGATATGGGCGTGGGAGCGACCACGCGCATCATCGAACGCCTGCGCGAGGGCATCCGCCAGGGCATCGTGAGCGAACCCTCGCAGGTACTGCCGGCGGTGCAGGCCGAACTCTACGACCTGATCGAGCCGGCCGAGCGTTTCCTCGCCGTCGACCCGGCCAAAAAGCCCTTCGTGATCCTGATGATCGGCGTCAACGGCGTCGGCAAGACCACGACCATCGGCAAGCTGGCCCGGCGCTACATGGACGAGGGCTTGAGCGTCATGCTGGCCGCCGGCGATACCTTCCGCGCCGCCGCAGTCGAGCAGCTCAAGGCCTGGGGCGAACGCAACAACGTGCCGGTCGTCGCCCAGCAGTCCGGCGCCGATACGGCCGCGGTGATCTTCGACGCCCTGCACTCGGCCAAGTCACGCGGCGTGGACGTGCTGATTGCCGACACCGCGGGACGCCTGCACACCCAGTCGCACCTGATGGACGAACTGAGCAAGGTGCGCCGGGTGATGAAGAAGATCGACCCCGAGGCGCCGCACGAAACCATGCTGGTGCTGGACGCCGGCACGGGCCAGAACGCCCTGGCCCAGGCGCGCCAGTTCAACCAGGCGGTGGAGTTGACCGGCATCACCGTGACCAAGCTCGACGGCACCGCGCGCGGCGGGGTGCTGTTCGCCATCGCCCACGAACTGGATGTGCCGATCCGCTTCATCGGCGTGGGCGAGACCGCCGCCGACCTGCGGCCCTTCGATGCCGGCACCTTCGTCCACGCCGTTCTGCCGGTCAGCAATGCCGCATCGACCGGCTGAGCCGGTCCGGGGCCAATGAGCCAGGCATGACCGGGCAGGACGGCAAGTCATTCGCCGTGCGCCTGCTCGGCTGGTGGGAGGTGCACGGTCGCCACGACCTGCCCTGGCAGATCGAGCGCACCCCGTATCGAGTCTGGGTTTCGGAAATCATGCTGCAGCAGACCCAGGTCTCGACCGTGGTCGGCTACTTCGAGCGCTTCATGGCGCGTTTTCCTACGCTGGCCAATCTTGCCGAAGCGGAACTCGACGAGGTGCTGTCGCTGTGGTCGGGCCTGGGCTACTACGCGCGGGCCCGCAATCTGCACGCCTGTGCGCGCATTTGCAGGGCTGAACATGGCGGCGAGTTGCCGGCAGACGCGCAAGCCCTGGAAGCCCTGCCCGGAATCGGCCGCTCAACCGCCCACGCCATCCTGGCCCAGGCCTGGAACCGGCGCGCACCGATACTGGACGGCAACGTCAAGCGGGTGCTCGCCCGCCACGCCGGCGTCGAGGGCTGGCCGGGGCGCAGCGAGGTGCTCAAACGCCTGTGGCTGGAGGCCGATGCGCGCACCCCCGAAGACCGTGCCGCCGACTACACCCAGGCCATCATGGACCTGGGCGCCGGCATCTGCACGCCGCGCAGACCCGCCTGCCTGCTGTGCCCGGTGCAGGCCGACTGCCAGGCCCTGGCGCAGGACCGGGTCGACGAGCTACCGGGCCGCAAGCCGCGCCGGAACCGTCCGCACCGTGAAACCACCCTGCTGATATGGCGTGATCCGGCCGGCAGAGTGCTGCTCGAGCGCCGTCCGCCCAGCGGCATCTGGGGCGGTCTCTGGTGCCTGCCGGAGGCGTCCGGGGAGGCTGATCCGGAACCAGGGCCAGAGTACAACGCGGAGACCGGGATTCCGTCGCTGGACCATCAGTTCACCCACTTCTCTCTGACGCTCAACTTCAGGATATGCGCCTATGACACTGAAGAAAAAGCAGTTAACGAGACGCACGAGCGCTGGTTCAACTTGGAAGAAGCCCTGAAGGCGGGGCTGCCCCGGCCGATCCGAACGGTCCTGGAGCAGCTGCGCGACGGCGAAGAGCGGCAGCGCTGAAGTCTCGGCCCGGGCTGTTAAAATCGCGTCCGAAACCCGAATGCAAGCGTCCCGGCCATGTCGAACACCGTTTACTGCCAGTATCTGGACCGCGAGGGCGAAGCCCTGCCCCGCCCGCCCCTGCCCGGCGAACTGGGGCAGCGCATCCAGCAGAATATCTGCCGCGAGGCCTGGCAGAAATGGCTGGCCCACCAGACCATGCTGATCAACGAAAAGCGACTGAGCCCGATCGACCCGGAACACCGTGATTACCTGCTCCGGCAGGCCGAGGCCTTTCTGTTCGGCGGCGAGGTCGACCGCGCCGAGGGCTACGTGCCTCCCGAATAGTCGTCGGCGTGGATGACGTCGGTCTCTATGGTTGACCGGCCCGGCTCCAGGGTCTGACGCAGTGCCTCCAGGTCCGCCTGCACGGCTTCCATGTTCACCTCGCGGATGCTCGTGATGCGGCAGGTTTCGGACCCGACTCGGATGCGATCGAAGCGGTCGATGCGGCGCGGCGTCGAGGTCTGCAAGGCAATCGACTGGGCAAAGGGAATCTCGCGCGAACAGCGCGGCTCCAGCTCGAACAGGTAGTACCGGTTCCGGTTGAATTCGATCAGCACGGCATCGTCACCCGCCCGCCGCCAGCTGCGCACGAAGGCGAACATGACGCCCCTGGCCTCCTCCTCGGCAGCGTGGCGGGTGTAGATTTCCCCGCTGCGCACCTCGCGCGGCACCTGGGCGGCGCAGCCGGCGACCAGCACCGAGACGAAAACGAGCAGCATGAAGCGCATGACAGTTCTCCTTGACCAACCCGGCCTTTTGACCCTGCACTACGGATGATACCGCAGGGGGACTGAGCCCCGCCTGAACGAAAAATGATGGAAAAGCGACTCGAAATCGGCGCCGGTGGTTGACATCTGAGGCTTGAAAGCTTCTAATAACTGGCTTGCCGAATCCGGCATTCGTTCAGCCTGATGGCCAGGTAGCTCAGTTGGTAGAGCAGCGGATTGAAAATCCGCGTGTCGGTGGTTCGATTCCGCCCCTGGCCACCATTTCCCCCAGGCAAATATCGCTAATACACGTCATGGCAGGGCACTGCTGGCCATGCTGGGATGAATCGCCATTCACCCCAGCCAAGGCTACACTCCGTTCCATGAGACTCTACACCTACCCCGCTGCACCCAGCCCCCGCCGCATCCATCTGTTCCTGGCCGAGAAGGGCATTGAGATCGAACAGACCACGGTCGACCTGGCCGCCGGCGAGCATCTGAAGCCCGAATTCGCCGCGATCAACCCGGCGCTGACTGTCCCGGCGCTCGTGCTCGATGATGGCAGCTGCCTGGCCGAATCGGTCGCGATCTGCGACTACCTTGAAAGCCTTTATCCGGACCCGCCCCTGATCGGCCGCTCGGCGCTGGAGCGGGCCCGAGTCATCGAGCGCAATCACTGGATAGAGTGGACTGGCCTGATGGCGGTGATGGAGGGCTTTCGCAACCGTTCCCGGGCGATGAACGATCACGCCATTACCGGTCCGCGCGCGGTGGCGCAGATCCCGGAACTGGCCGAACGGGGCGTCCAGCGCTACCAGTGGTTCCTGCAGGATCTCGACGCCCTGCTCGCCAGCAGTGATTACCTGGCCGGCGAGTTCTTCAGCATGGCCGACATCACCGCCTTCGTGGTCATCGAGTTCGCAAGCTGGGGTATCAGGCAACCGCTTCCGGATGAACTGAGTCACATCCGGCGCTGGCAGCACAGCGTGGCCCGGCGCCCGGGATTCGCGGCCGCGAGCCTGCCGAACCGTTCCTGAAACCGCCCCTCGCAAGCTGCCCGGATTCGCATCGGGCAGATAGACACGGCAGACCCGATCAGGCTGCCGGCACCCGCACCCACCCCTCCATCAAAACCCGCGCGCTGCGGCTCATGCTGACCTTGTCGACCTGCCAGGCATCGCCTTGCCGAGAGACGCCGGCGCCGACTTTCAGCGTGCCGGACGGGTGGCCGAAGACCAGGCTGTCGCCCTCTCCCCCGCCGGCGGCCAGGTTGACCAGCGTGCCGGGCAACGCGGCGGCGGCTGCTATCGCCACGGCTGCGGTGCCCATCATGGCGTGGTGCAGTTTGCCCATGGACATGGCGCGCACGTTCAGGTCGATGTCGGCGGCGCTGACCGCCTTGCCGCTGGAGGCCTGGTAGTCGGCCGCCGGCGCCACCCAGGCCAGCTTGGGCGTGTGCTGGCGCTGCGCGGCCTCGTCAATGTGCTTGATCAACCCCATCGCCACCGCGCCATGGGCACGCAGCAGTTCCAGGCGGGCTAGCAGTTCAGGGTGGTCATTGATGACCGGCTGCAGTTCGCGGCCGTCAAAGCCGATATCGGCGGCGTTGACGAAAATCGTGGGAATGCCGGCGTTGATGAAACTTGCTTTCAGCCGACCGAAGCCCGGGGCCTCGAATTCGTCCACGGGCTGTCCTGTCGGCAGCACCGCACCCTCGCCCGCCGGGTCGAGAAAATCGATCCGCACTTCCGCGGAAGGAAAGCTGACCCCGTCCAGCTCGAAGTCGCCGGTCTCCTGCACCTGCCCAGCGGTGATCGGCACGTGGGCGACGATGGTCTGGCCGATGTTGGCCTGCCAGATGCGCACCTGGCAGATGCCGTTATCGGGGATGCGGGACCGATCGACCAGGCCGTTGCTGATCGCGAAAGAACCCACGGCCGCGGTCAGGTTGCCGCAGTTGCCCGACCAGTCGATGAAGGCCTTGTCGATGGCAACCTGGCCGAACAGGTAATCCACGTCGTGCCCGGCCCGGGTCGATTTCGACAGGATCACCGTCTTGGAAGTACTCGAAGTCGCCCCGCCCATGCCGTCGGTGTGCTTGGCATAGGGGTCGGGCGAGCCGATGACGCGCAGCAGCAGCGCATCGCGAGCCGCACCCGGTGCGCGCGCGGCCTCGGGCAAGTCGTCCAGGCGAAAAAATACGCCCTTGCTGGTGCCACCGCGCATGTAAGTGGCCGGGATGCGAAGCTGCGGCGGATGGTTCATGATTTGGAGACTCCCAGAAGGCTGCGTGATCTCGGCGGAAGAACGCTCATGATACTGGGCATCGCAAAGCCACGGCCGGCAACATCGACGAACTCGCCCAGGCTTCCGGCACTTCCATGAGTTCCGGTCTGGAATGACCGCCCTCAATGCCGCTATGCTTGGCGCCGGAGCAAGGGTCGCCCCAGCGGCCGGAAAGCATGTCATCGAATAGGCCCAACAATCCCTACCCCTGGCCCTACGGCCTGTGGACGCTCTGCATCGCCCTGCTGGCCTGCAGCGGGCTGGCGCTGCTTTACGGATTGCTTGGCGAGCCCAGCCTGTGGGTTCCAGTGGCCACACTGCTCATCGGCATCGCGCTGATTATGCTGTGCGTTGCGGTGATCATCGTCAACCGCGACCACTATCCTGAACACGGGTTCTTCCTGTTGCCGTCCAGGGCCGGTCCGATCGAGACCCGATCAATAATCATTGCCGCGGTCTACATCGCGGCATTCGGCCTGATCGGGCTCTTAATCACCGCGGTCAGCCTGAGCATTCTTCTGGCAACCTAAGCCGTTTCTTTTTCCAAGGAACCCCACTTCGCGCTACTCGCGACATCGACTCGCGATTGACCCGGCGGCGCGATCAGGTATCTTGTGCGCCCTGTCTGCTCCGAACTCGCGATCAAGGATCACCACTCATGACAGCATCGGATTTCGTCGACCGCCTGGGCCAGCTCAAGGCCTCGGCCATTCTGCGCACCGACTCGCCCGAGGCCGCCATCGGCGCCATGGAGGCCGCCGTGCGCGGGGGGTTCCGGATCTGCGAGTTCACGCTGACGATTCCCGGCGTGTTCGACATCATCCGTGAATTCAGCGCTCGCCACCCCGAGGTCATCGTCGGCGCGGGAACGGTTCTGGAAGTCGAAGAGGCGCACCAGGCAGTCGAGGCCGGGGCGCGCTTCCTGGTCTCGCCGGTCACCGACGCGGCGGTGATCCGGGCGGCGACCGAGCTCGGTGTCGCCAGCATGCCGGGCACGCATACCGCCACCGAGATGCTCACCGCCTACCGCGCCGGCGCTCCCTTGCAGAAACTCTTCCCCGCCCCGGGCGTGGGCCCTGACTACGTCAAGGCCTGCCTGGGTCCCATGCCCTTTCTCAAGATCGTCCCGACCCATGGCGTTAGCCGGGAAAACGCGCGCGCCTGGCTGGAGGCCGGCGCCTATGCCATTGGCTTCGTGGCGCCGCTGTTCGATCCGGCCCTGGTGGCCGCGCATCGTTTCGACGAACTGGAGCAGCGCGCCAGGCAGCTGCTCGACGCCGTCGATGGCAAAAACTGAATGCGGGCTGCCGAAAAGCGCCCGGGAAAGAATCAACCCCATCAACTCACTGCGACACCCGGCCGGTATCATCAGCGGTCGAGTCTTACCGTCACGAAGCCACGCATGAAATCCCTGGATCACAAGTTCCTCGTCGCCTGCTCACTGGCCTGCGCACTGCTGTTCGGCAGCGCCGGCGCGCATGCGGAGACAGAACCGGCCCGCCTCCCGCACGAGCACACCCCGAGGCTGGTCATCGGCATCGCCGTGGACCAGATGCGGCCCGACTACCTGTACAGGTTCTGGAACCATTACGGCGATGGCGGTTTCAGGCGGCTACTGGACGACGGGTTCCTGTTCCGCAATGCCAAGTACCGCCACGGCCATACCGCGACCGGACCCGGCCATGCCTCGGTCTACACCGGCACCACGCCGCGCATCCACGGCCTGATCGGCAACAGCTGGTTCGTGCCGGAGCTGGGCCGCAGCATCAACGTGGTCGAAGTGCCGGACAGCGACTACACCACCGTCGGCGGCGGAGCAGCGGCGGGTCAGCGGCGCTCGCCGGGCAACATGATGGTCACGACGGTGGGAGACGAGCTGTTCCTCTTCAGCGGCGAACGCTCGCGCACGATGTCGATCTCCTTCAAGGACCGCACGGCCATTCTCTCCGGCGGCCACACCGGCAGCGCCTACTGGTTCGACCCCGCCACCGGCAACTTCATCACTTCCACCTTCTACCGCGATGAACTGCCCGCCTGGCTGCAGGCATTCAATGACCGGCAGCTGGCGCGCGAGTTTCTGCAGCGCACCTGGGAGCCGGCCCGCCCGATCGAGACCTATGTGGAATCCCGCCCGGACCGAAATCCCTACGAGCGGCCCCTGCCCGGCATGTTCCGCGCCACTTTCCCCATGGATCTGGCCGAGATCATGCGAACACCCAACCGCGATGCCGGCGTGCTCGGCGTCACGCCCTTCGGCGACGAGCTGCTGTTCGAGCTGGCTAAGACGGTGCTGGTGGAAGAGCAACTCGGGCGCGGCGAAGTCCCCGACATGCTGATGATCGGCCTGTCAGCCGCCGATATCATCGGCCACTACTTCGGCCCGGCCTCGAAGCAGGTCCAGGACTACTACATCCGCCTCGATGAATACCTGGCCGATTTCCTCGAGTTTCTCGACGGGCACTTCGAGCGCGAAGAGTATCTGATCGTCATGACCGCCGACCATGGCGCGCATTACGTCCCGCAGTACCTGCACAATCACCGCATCCCCACCGGCCACAGCAACTTCCACACGCGGATCAACGAAGTGATGCGCGAACAGCTGGGGCAGCATCTGGAACGTCGCTTCGGCGCCGAACTGCTGCTGGCGATCAGCGCCATGAATGTTTTCCTCGACCATGAACGCATGGCCGATCTGAGGCTGGATCCCGCCGTGGTGCGAAACGAAACGGTGCGTTTCCTGCAGTCGCTGGATTTCGTCAGCGACGCCATCAGCGTCGATCTGTTCGAACAGACCGAGTTCACCGAGGGCGTGCGCGGGCTGATGATGCAGAACTACTTCCGTCCCCGCTCCGGCGATGTCATGGTCTGGATGACTCCGCACACCCGCGGCGACCTCGGCACCGGCTTTACCGGCCATGGAACGCCGTGGACCACCGACACCCACGTGCCCATCCTGTTCTACGGCTACGACATCCCCCACGGCCAGTCCAGCGCGCCGGTCGCCCCGTCGGACATCGCCTCGACCCTTGCGGTGTTCCTCAACTCGCCGTTCCCATCCGGCAATACCGGTAATCCGCTCAACGACCTGATCTACGCCCCGCGCTGAGCAGGGCGAAGCAGCGGAATCGCAAACGGCCGTCAGGCGGAGGGCGACTCACAGAGGAAGGTCATGTGCTTCTTCTCCAGCATCAAAAATTGAGTGCTACGCGATGAAATCATCTTCGCGCTGGTGACGTACCGCCAACACGGTCACCGTGGAACTGTCCTCAATCTCGAACAAGGCGACGTAACCCGAACGACCAAAGGAGATCAGTAACTCGCGAAATCTTGGGTCGGTATGAGCGGCCTTGCGGCAGGCGAAGGGAAATTGCTCCAGGATTCGGAATCCACGCTCGATGGTTTCCAAGGCGCTTTCCGCGGC
>SKKM01000010.1 GCA_007121485.1 Wenzhouxiangella sp.
ACAGCCCGATCAGCAGAAACACCAGCACCACAGGGATGCCGATCTTTTCCGAGGGCTTGCTGAAGGCGACGCTGAACAGCAGCAGCAAGCCCGCGGCAACCAGCAGGATGGCGGTAGTGGCCGGTTCGTTCTCGAACATGGACGAAGTCCGCTGGGGCGGACTTCATCATACGCCACGGATGCGTTCGTGCCCCGCTGGCTGCTCAGTCAGGCCCTGGATGCTGGCGGCGGGCGGAGACAACCTGGCGGCATGCAAACGGGACTGCCGGCTGAATGGCCCGGCCGGCCCGGCCGCGGCCGCGATGTCGAGTCAATGCTGCCGCATGCCCGGGCGATGACGCGGCCGGACTTCAGCCTGCAGCGGGAACAGCCGCCCCTGATCGTCGATCAACTCCACCGCGATGGCGTCGCCCAGGCTGAACTGCTCCAGCGGTTCGATGAACATCAGGTGCAGACCGCCCGGTTCCAGGGTCACCGTGGCGCCCGGCTCGACCACCAGTTCGCCCAGGCGGCGCATGCGCATCACGCCGTCCTCCATGATCATGGTGTGGATTTCCACGTGGCCGAACTGCGGGCTGCGTGCGTCGACCAGGACAATGGGCGTGTCGGTCGGGTTGTGCAGGTCCATGAAGCCGGCCATCATGCGCCCGGGCGGCGCCTCCGGCGACCACGGGTCGACGATGTCCAGGGCGGCTTCGGCCATGACCAGCAGCGGGGCCAACAGCAGCAGCAGGGCGAGCGGAATGCGGTGTTTCATGCCTGGCTTGATCTCCATGAACTTGGCCACATTATCGCCGCAAGCGGGTCAACGGGGGCTTTCGATCGGGCTGATCGTGTAAGCTTTCAAAGGCATGGCCGTGCGTTTCGGCCGTTCAGTTTTCAAGCCCATCGGAGAACCCCATGCTTCAGGTCTTTTCCCACCCGGACGAGGTGGTCGAAATCCGCCTTGATCGCCCGCCGGTCAACGCGCTCAACCCCGCCCTGGTCAGGGCGCTGTCCGACACCATCGAGCAGCAAACGGCCAACGGTGCGCGGGCACTGGTGCTGTCCGGTCGCCCCGGGCTGTTTTCCGCCGGCCTGGACGTTCCCGAGCTGCTGCAGCTGGACGAAGTCGGCATGCGGGCCTTCTGGCGCGACTTCTTCGGCCTGCTCGAGCGGGTCGCCGCCAGCCCGGTGCCGATCGTCGCGGCCCTGACCGGGCACAGCCCGGCCGGCGGCACCGTCATCGCCCTGTATGCCGATTACCGGATTCAGGCCGAGGGAGATTTCCGGCTGGGTCTGAACGAGGTCCAGGTCGGACTCGTGGTGCCGTCGGTGATTCACCAGGCCCTGGTCCGGCTGATCGGGACCTATGCGGCCGAGCGTCACCTGGTCGCCGGCGAGATGATCCCCAGCACAAAAGCCCATGCCATCGGCCTGATCGACGAGATCGTGCCGGCCGAGGAGACCATCGAGCGGGCGGTCAACTGGTGTCGGCGCCACCTGGCCCTGCCGCCCCAGGCCATGCAGGCCACGCGCCGCCTGTGCCGGGCCGACCTGGTCGGCTCCTTCAAGGCCGCTGGGGCGCTGGACGTGGATGGTTTCGTGCGCGGCTGGTTCTCCGACGAGACCCAGGCCACCATGCGCGGCCTGGTCGAGCGGCTCAAGAAGGCCGGCTGAAAAGCGCTCCTGGCGCGTCCGGCTTATCCCCTGGCGGCGAGCTCGCGCAGGGCCACCGGCAGGGGCACGGATTCGCCCTTTTTCCAGTCCAGCCAGACCAGGGTCGTGGTGCCGTCGGCGTGCAGGTCCACGCGTTCGCCGTCCGCATTCAGGCTGTGAATTTCATGCTCCAGGCGGATGCTGGAACGGCCGGGAGAGTGGGGCTTGAGGCTGACCTCGATACGGGCCGGCCAGAGCAGCGGTCGGCGATAATTCAGGTTGATGTTGGCGACCACCGGCCCGAATTCGCCGTCCCGCCAGTGGCTGGGCACGGAATTCAGCCAGGCGGCGCGGCATTCCTCGATGTAGCGCAGGAACGTGACATTGCTGACATGATTGAACGCGTCGAGATCGCCCCAGCGTACGTCCAGGCGGACGCGGAAAACGGACATGGTGAAGTCTCTCGAGTCGGGCTTCATCGCATCATACGCCGCTCCCTCCCGGGGTGGGTGCAGGGATGGGGAAAGAATGAACGAGCATGAGCCGCCGCTGAAGCCGACCATGGCGACCGGCACGATTCTCGCCTTCCAGTTCGGCATCGTCGTGCTGGCGGTGCTCCTGGCGCTGGTGTTTCGGATCGACCTGTTCGGCCAGCTCGAGTTTTCCGTCGAGGCGATGAACTGGGGCCTGATCGGGACGCTGCCCTTGCTGGTTTCGGTGTGGGCGCTGGCCGACGTGCGCTGGGCCTGGGCCGACGAGTTGCGGCGCCTGATGCGCGACATGGTCGTCCCGCTGTTCCGCAACGCGCCGGCCGGCACCTTGTTCCTGGTTTCCCTGCTGGCCGGCGTCGGCGAAGAGCTGCTGTTCCGCGGGGTGATCCAGGGCGGGTTGAGCGGACTGCTGGGCCCGTGGCCGGCGCTGATCCTGGCGTCGGTGATGTTCGGCGCCCTGCACGCGCTCACCCGCGCCTATTTCGTCATTGCCACATTGATGGGCTTTTACCTGGGCCTGTTTTACCTGTGGACGGGAAACCTGCTGATTCCCATCCTGATTCACTTCCTCTACGACTGGGTCGTGCTGCGCTACTACCTGATGAGAGATACGAGAGCGGCGCCTTGAACGGCCCCGCTCCAGGCCATCCTCAGCCCGTGGTCACCAGTCTCAGATGTTCAGATTGAACAGACCGACGACGCCGATGACGATCAGGTAAATGGCGACGATGTAATTGAGCAGCTTGGGCGCCACGAGGATCAGGATCCCGGCGATCAGCGCCAGCAGCGGCATGAGTTGAAGATGGATGGTCATGGTGTCGAGTCCTGTTCGGGTGAGCGCGCCTGACAATGCGGCACGGCCGTCCATCTGTCAACTCGTTCGCCCCGGGGTCTGCCGCGCCGGGCTTCTTGCCGCCAGCCTGGGCTGGATCAGGCGCGCTTCTTCCGCTGGCGCTTGACGCCCACGCCCAGGATCGGGGCCAGGTATTGCCCGGTCCAGGATCCCGCGGTCTGCGCCACCTGCTCCGGTGTGCCGGTGGCGATGATCTGCCCGCCGCCGTCGCCGCCCTCGGGTCCCAGGTCAATGATCCAGTCGGCGGTCTTGATCACGTCCAGGTTGTGCTCGATCACGACCACCGTATTGCCGTGGTCGCGCAGGCGGTGCAGGACTTCGAGCAGGTGCTTGATGTCGTGGAAGTGCAGCCCGGTGGTCGGCTCGTCGAGGATGTAGAGGGTGTTGCCGGTGTCGCGCTTGGACAGTTCGCGCGCCAGCTTGATGCGCTGGGCCTCACCGCCGGACAGGGTGGTGGCACTCTGGCCCAGGGTGATGTAGCTCAGGCCCACGTCCATCAGGGTCTGCAGCTTGCGCGCCACCGCCGGCACCGGTTCGAAGAAGGCCAGCGCGTCCTCGACCGTCATCTCCAGCACTTCGT
>SKKM01000057.1 GCA_007121485.1 Wenzhouxiangella sp.
GCGGCGTGGTGGTTTCAGCCGTACTGGTTGCACTGGTATTGGGCATCCAGCCGCTGATGGGTAGCGACGCCAGCGGCCAGCCCTTGTTTTTCCCCTTCGGCCCAGCGGTGACCCTGCCGGTCATCGTCATCCCACACCTGTTCATCGGCGCGGGCGAGGCGGTGCTGACCTGGATGGTCCTGAGCGTCACCGAACGCCGCCGGGTGCCGGCATGAAGGATCGACTGCTGTTGTCAGTCTGGCTGGTGGCCGTGGTCGGCATCACCTTCATTCACGATCCGGTCTGGCTGGGCGGTCTGCTGCTGCTCGCCTTCGCCCTGGCCGGCAAGGCCACGCCCGCCCTGCTCAAGCGCGCCCTGATCGCCATCGCCCTGGTCAATATCGCCGTCAGCGCCGGCTTCGTCATCAGCGCCAGCCTGGCCGGCGAGCCCTGGGGCCTGTTCGTGATGCGCCTGAACCTGCGCGTGCTGCTGCTGACCTTCCTGACCCTATGGCTGGCCCGGCACCTGGACCTGGTGCGCGCGGTCGATTTCTCGCGTTCGCTGCAGTTTGTCGTCGTGCTGGCGCTGGGCCAGATCAAGACCTTCCAGCGCATGCTGACCGACTATCGCATGGCCTTCCGCAGCCGCAGCTTAGGCAGGCCGGACCTCAAGACCCGCATGCGCAGCGCCGGACGCCAGGCCGGCGCCCTGCTGGAAAAGGCCGAACTGCAGGCCACGGAAGTCAACCTGGGCATGCGCTCCAGAGGATTTTTCGATGATCGAGCTTGAGCGAGTCGGCTTTCGCTACCCCGAGGGTCCGGCCGTGCTGGCCGACATCAGCTTTCGACTGGAAACGGAGGAACGCGTCGTCCTGCTCGGAGCCAACGGCTGCGGCAAGTCCTCGCTGCTGAAGCTGATCGACGGCCTGCTCGACCCCAGCAGCGGCGAGATCCGCTACCAGGGCGAAGCGCTTACGGCCAAACGCCTGCGCCAGCGCGACTTCGCCCTGCGTTTCCGGCGCGATGTCGGCATGGTCTTCCAGTCGCCCGAAGCCATGCTGTTCAACGCCACCGTGGCCGAGGAGATTGCCTACGGACCCGAGCGGCTCGGCATGCCCGACCCGGCGAGCGTGGCCAAGCTCTGGGCCGGGCGCCTGCAGCTGGAGAAATACCTCGACACCCCGCCCTACCACCTGTCCGGCGGCGAGAAGCAGCGCCTGGCCCTGGCCTGCGTGCTGGCCTGCCAGCCCCGGTTGCTGCTGCTCGACGAACCCACCGCCAACCTGGACCCGCGCGCCACCGGCTGGCTGGTCGATTTTCTGCTGGACCAGCAGGGCCTGACCACGCTGGTCACCACCCAGAACCTGTCGCTGGCGGCCGAACTGGGGCAACGCGCCCTGATCCTGGGCGAGGACGGACGGCTGATTTACGATGGCCCGCTGCAGGCGGCGCTGAAAGACACCGATCTGCTGTGGCAGGCCAACCTGGCCCACGCGCACCGGCACCGCCACGACGACGGGACCGAGCATCGGCATGTGCATGTACACCAGGATTGGGGGTAAGGTTGGCTGATGACGGAGCACAAGATCTTCTCGATGGCCTTCTCGAACGTCTACCCGATGTATGTCGCCAAGGCCAAGCGGAAGGGCCGCAGCCAGGAGGAAGTCGACCAGGTCATCCGGTGGCTGACCGGCTACACGCAGGAACAGTTGCAGGCACAGATTGAAACAGGCGTCGACTTCAGGACCTTTTTTGCCAAAACTCCCGCCTGGCAGCCGAACAGCGACCTGATCACCGGCGTCGTCTGCGGCGTGCGCGTCGAGAACGTCGAGGACTCACTGATGAAAAAGATTCGTCAGTTGGACAAACTCGTCGATGAACTCGCCAGGGGAAAGCGCATGGAAAAGATACTCAGGCAGTAAACACCGGGAGGCAGGACCAGTGGTTCGAACCGAGCGGGCCGGCTGACACGGACGGGAATGATCGCCGATGCTTTCGAAGATCATCAGCGGCGGGCAAACCGGTGCCGACCGGGCGGCGCTGGATGCGGGGATTGAATCGGGTTTTCCGATCGGCGGCAGCTGTCCCGCCGGGCGGCGCGCGGAAGACGGTCCGATCGACGAGGTCTATCCCCTGACCGAGATCAGTGGGGACTACCGCGAGCGCACGGAACAGAACGTCATCGACGCCGACGGCACCGCCATCTTTTTTGAATCCCACCTGTTCGGCGGGACGGAAGCGACCCGCGCTTTCGCCATTCGCGAACGCAAGCCCCACCAGCTGATCGACATCAGCCTGATCGATCCACCGGAAGCGGCAGCCCTACTCGCCGGGTTTATCCGTGAATTCGATATCCGGATTCTGAATGTGGCCGGACCCAGAGCCAGCGACTGTCCAACCATGTACGGCTACGTCAAGCAGGTCATGACACGAGTCCTGCGTCAATTTCAATGACGGCTTGCCTTACCGATCAACCGAGTCAATATCGCTTTGGATAGCGGGGCATTCATGACGCCGCTAAGGCTCAGCGACGATCTCCGCTACACGCACTTGTGTGCCTTCCGCTCCCGGCTCGGTCCAGGCCACCAGTAGACGCTGGTCACTGAGGTTGACAAGCTTGGGAAAACCACTGACTCGCCCGGCATCCAGCGCGGTCAACTCGCGCTGATCCTGCATGCTGCCGTCCTCGTCGAACCGCGCCAGCTGCAGCCGCGCCGCGCCGTCGACCTGGTCCAGCCACGACACGACAAAGCCGTCCTGCCACCAGGCCAGATCGACCCGGCCCAAAGCTCGTTCCGAGCCCAGCGTGGCCAGATGCTTGAAGCTGGCGCCGGCGTCCTGCGAACGGACCAGCTCAACGCGGGGGACGTTGTCGGCACCCAGGGTGAACCAGGCCGCGATCAGTTCCTCACCCCTGGCAATCAGCGCCGGACCGTTGACCGGGCAGGCCTGGATGCGCCAGCCGTCCGCGTGAATCTTGACCGGCTCCGTCCAGCCGTCGGCCAGCCGGCGCACGATGCGAATGTCGCGGATTTCATCGGCGCTGCGGCCACGGTAGATCACCACCGGCCCGGAATCAGTCACCGCCGAGGCGGTCTGGCAGCAATCGCACACACGCTCATCCAGCAAGACCGGCTCGGAGACCAGGCCCGCCGCATCGACCACCGCGGTGCGCAGCGTCATGGCGCCGTTTCCGTGGTGATGGTGCGCATGGCCGTCATGTCCGTGGTCACCGCCGGCCGTCTCACGCCCGTCCAGCCAGACCGCGCCGGCACGATCCGGGCCGAAGGGAAAGTAGCTGACAAAGCCATGTTCGGTCTGCGTGCCGTCGTCGTGCGGACTGAACGGCGCCGACCAGGTCCGGCCCTGATCCTTCGAGACCGCCATCACCACGTCATAGGCATAAGTCGCCGGCCCTGACTTCACCAGCCAGTGCGCCAGCCAGGCGCCGTTTTCCAGTTCGAACAATCCCGGCTTGTCCGCCCAGTTGGCGAACCAGCCTTCCCCCTGGGCCACTTCGCGCACCGGACCGAAGGATTCACCGTCGAAAATGGCGAAGCGGAAAGCATGGCCGCGGTCGACGCGTTCCAGCCAGCTCAACGCGGCACGGCCGTCGGACAGGGGTGTCCAGGTCGGGGCAAGGCTGCCCGTCGCGGCGGGAGTCGGCAAGCTCTTCAGTTCGGCTGATGCCAGAATAGCGAAGCCCATCACCCAAACCACCGCAAGCATCCGCAGCCAAAGCCAGCCCACGCTCGATTCTTGCAGGCGTTTTCGCATAACAGCGCGGGCTGTCATCTCCTTACCTCCATCCCGAACGTCGGTCACTTTGCAGCCGTAGCGCGCTGGCACAGCCACGAATACTTTCCTCGGGTCAGGTTACAGTAAAGCCCATGCTGCGAGGCCGCCCCCTCAGGCGAGGCCTCGGGCGAACTTGAAGAATATGCGCAACGTTTTCATCCTTTCCCTGGCTCTGCTGATCTCGGCCTGCGATCCATTCACGCAGCCGGAGTCCATGCTGGACGAGTACAACCGGCGGCTCGCCAGGGTGCTTGACCTGGAAACGCAGCTGACGCCGGTGCCGGCCGCGCCGGCGTTTCCGCAGACACGCGAGCGAGTCCGCCAAATCGATCCCATCAGCTTGAGCCTGCTGGATTTCCTGCGCCTTTATGGCTGCGATCTGCAGTTCGTGGTCGGCGAGCGCAACTCCATCCTGGGCCGCGTTGCCCATCCGCTGACCCGGCTGGACTACGAGCGGCGCTTCATCATTGCTGCCGAAACCTGCGCCGAGACGATTGAGCGCGAGTCGCTTGCCGAGCAGCTGATCGAGGCGACGGCGCAAAAGCGTGCTTCACTGCCCGATGCAGTCTGGAACGCGGTCTGGGGCAGCCGCGAGATCGAGAGCCATTTCGCCCGTTCGCGCGGCGCGCTGCCGGTGCGCCTGGACCGCGACCAGGTCAGCTCCAGCGTGCGCAACGCCGCTGTGCTGGAGCACCGTGTCCGCGTCCTGCTGAATGGTGAACTCGACTCGGATCTGGCCGAACTGGACGCGATCTATCAGCGCTGGCTCTACGACCCGCTGGCCGGGCAGGCCCTGCGCAGCGCCATTCTGGTCACCACCCGCCTGGACGATGCCTCCGCGCTGATCGAGCAGCGCCTGGGCGAGCGCCCACTGTGCCGCGAAGGCCGTTCCAATCGTCAGGCAGAGATCATGCGCAACATGTTCAGCTCGGTCTACGCCGCCGAGGTCCAGCCCTACCTGGCTGATGTTCAGCGCGTCAGGCGAGAACTGCTGCCACCGCTGCTGGCACTGGCCACGTTTGTTGAACCCAGCCCCAGCGAAAGCTTCGAGCGCTATGTGCGGGCAGTTCTGGACGACAGCAGAGAATACAATCACTGGCGCGCCTTCGACCAGGCCGTCGCCCGCCATACCCGCGCCTGGCAGGCCTTGCTGGACCAATGCGGAATGCAACCGGGTGGAAACCGGCCCATGCAAGGCAGAGAAACACCAGACGATCCGGATCAGCCCAGTCAGTCCAGCGCACCGATGAAGCAGTCTTCAAGCGCCGCCGGGTTTGCCCGGGCAAACCACCATGGAGTGGATGGCTGGATGGCGCAAAACCGGGGGCCGCTGCCGCGCGTTGCTTATTAACCGGGCGTGCAAGCAGGCATGCCGGGTCAATACCCGGCCGGCACGGCCGGGACCTATAAGCGGAGGTATTTGCGGACCTGCGCCGCAAATGCCGAGCATCAAATACCGTAGGTATTTTGATGCCAGGTTAATAAACCGGCGCCCGCCGCACTGCCGCCAGCACAATCGCCAGCGCCACCAGCACCCCACCCGCCGCAGCGGCCAGCTGCACCGACTCGACAATGCCCGTCTCGCGCAGGTAGATCCCGGCTGCGACCCACAGGAACACCGCGCCATAGATCAGATCGCGGGTGACGGTGGTCATCCAGATATAGACGGCAGTGGCGATCATCACGGTGACCAGCGCCCATTCGTCCATGGCCAGGCCCAGCGGCCAGGATTGGCGGGCGTAGAACCAGTTGGCAAGGTTGGCCAGCGTTGCCGTGGTGGCCCAGCCGAAGTAGAGGCTGAACGGGGCGTCGATCAGCAGGCGTCCGGTCCAGCTCGGGCGCCGGCGACGCAGTTTCGTGGTGATGGCGATCAGGGTCGCCAGGATGATGCCGGTTAGCACCAGGCTCAAGCCGATCTGCTGGTAGTGCCAGGCGAAGATCCAGCCGAAGTTGGCGGCGGCGTTGACCAGGAACAGCGGGGCGATGCCGGCGGCGCGGGCCCGCAGCTGCATTGACCCGAACAGCGCGGTGAGGGTGTAGACCAGAAGCCCCAGATAGATCACGCTCCAGATGCGGAACACCCAGCCGGCCGGCGTGAATCCGGTCGGGTACATGTCCGAGATCTGGCCGGTGCGCAGGTCGTTGATGGGCAGGATGTTGGCGGCGGCATTGACGCCGATGACGGCAAACAGGGCCAGCAGGGGCGCGATGCGCAATGCGAATCCAGGCTTGGCGTACATGCTTGCGCTCCGCAATGTCGGATGTTGAAAAGGGTCAGCAGATTCGCGGCAGCGGGTCGTCTTCCAGCTCGTCGATCAGGCGCTGGCCGCCCAGGCTGGTGGTCAGCGTGACCGCGCCCTTCTTCTCGCCCACGGTGCCGATGACGGCGGCGTCGGGCGCGATGCCGGAGCGGCGCAGTTCGTGGACGGCATCGTCGGCCTGCTCGGGCGCGATAGCGGCGACCACCCGTCCTTCGCAGGCCAGGTAAAGCGGGTCGTAGCCCAGCAGTTCGCACACCGCCTGCACCGGCTCGCTCAAGGGTATGGCGTTTTCATCCAGGCTTATGGAAAGCCCGGCTTCGCGGGCCAGGTCCAGGGCCACGGTGGCCAGTCCGCCGCGGGTGGGGTCGCGCATGAAGCGAAGGCCGGTGCGCTTCATCAGCATCTCGGTGATCGGCAGCACGCTGGCCGAGTCGGATTGCAGGTCGCCCCTGAGGCCGTATTCCTCGCGCGCCAGCAGCACCGCGGTGCCGTGGTCGCCGACGCTGCCGGAGACGATGATCCTGTCGCCGGGCTGAACGCGCTTTTGCGACAGCACGGGGCCAGCCGGCACCACGCCCAGGCCGGTGGTGGCCAGGTAAACCCCGCCGCATTCGCCGCGGGCCAGCACCTTGGTATCGCCGGCCACGACCTTGACCCCGGCTTCCAGCGCCGCGTTGGCCAGCGCGTCGACGATGCGCTCCAGCAGGGCCGTTTCGATGCCTTCCTCGATGAAGGCGTTCAGCGTGAGGTACAGCGGAATCGCGCCGCCCACGGCCAGGTCGTTGACCGTGCCATGGATGGCCAGCGAGCCGATGTTGCCGCCGGGAAACTCCAGCGGATCGACGGTGAAGCCGTCGGTGGTCATCATCATGCGCACGCCTTGCGGCACTTCGACCACGGCGGCATCGACCGTGGTGTCCAGGCCCTGCTCGCCCAGGCGGGCGGCGAACAGGCCGTCGATCAGTTCACGCATATAGCGCCCGCCGTTGCCGTGGGCGAGGCGGATGTGGGGTTCTAGCTTCATGTTGGTCAGGTTTTATGGCTGGTGGTCAGTATAGGAAGAAAAGCCTCTCGCAAAGGCGCCAAGACGCCAAGAACGCAAAGGAAAAGCAAGGAAAGACTTTATCTGGAACTCGCTGGGAGCAGAGCTGATTGGCCGGGGAATTTGGCTTTGATTCACGGGTTTTCCTTGAGGCACTCTTCCTTTAACCCTCTTTTCTTCCTTGGCGTCCTTTGCGTCTTGGCGCCTTTGCGAGAGGCTTTTGGTCTTTCACGAAGCCCCCGAACCCAAGCAAGCGGCTTCGATGATCTGGCCGTAGCTGATGCCGGCGTCGTTGACGGGCAGGCGTTCGGGGATCAGGGCGGTGCGGCCGGTGGATGCGATGGCCTGGGCAGCCTGGCTGCCGAGCAGGTTGTTCTGAAACACGCCGCCCGTGAGGCCGACTTCGGTGAAGGCATAGCGACGGGACAGCTGTTCGATCTGGGCGGCGACCAGGCGGCTCAAGGAGGCATGGAAGCCGGCGGCACGGTTGGCAACGGGAATGCGCTCGTCGGCCATCCAGGCCATGAGTTCGGACCAGTCGGCGCGCAGCACGCCGTTGGCATCTTCGGCCAGGCCCAGGTCCGGAGCACCGGGATCATGCCCGGTGGCGGCCATGGCTTCCAGCCAGGTCGGGCCCTGGCCTTCGTAGCTGGCTTCCAGTGCCACGCCGGCCAGAGCGGAGGCGCCGTCGAAGAGGCGGCCGACCGCGCTGCTTTCGGGGCTGGCCATGGCCTTCGCCCAAGCCGATTTCAGCAGCGGGTCGAAATCGGGCGCGCTGGCCCAGTCGAAGCCGGCGTGCCAGGACAGCGACAACGCGGTGCGCCAGGGCTGGCGGGTGACGCGGTCGCCGCCGGGCAGGCGAAAAGGTCGAAACGAGGCCACGCGCCGCCAGTGGCCCGGTCGTCCGTAGTAGGTCTCGCCGCCCCACAGCGTGCCGTCGCGGCCGTAGCCGACGCCGTCCCAGGCGAACACCAGCAGGTCGCGGTCGAGAATCCCGCACTCCCCGGCCAGGGCCGAGGCGTGGGCTTCGTGGTGATAAACGCGGGTCAGCGGCAGGCCGGCGTCACGCGCCCATCGGCTGTTGGGGAAGTCGGGATGGGCGTCGCAGGCGAGACTTTCGGCGCGCACGCCGTACAGGGACTGCAGGTCGGCCGAGACCAGGCGGAAGACCTCGACCGCGCGCGGGCTGTCCAGCTCGCCGATATGCGGCGAGACGATGGCGCGCGACTTCCAGGCCAGGGTGACGGTGTTTTTCAGGAAGGCGCCGACGGCCAGCAGCGGCTTTTCCAGGGTTACCGGCAGTTCGATTTCCAGCGGGGCGTTGCCTCTGCCCAGCCGGATCGGGCGCACGCGGCCGGCGATCTGGCGCCAGACCGGATCGTCGGCCGGGCGCTGGATCGGACGGTTGTGGTGCAGGAAGGCATCGGCCACGTTGCCCAGGCGCGCTTCGACGTCTTCCGGATCGGTCAGCACTGGCTCGCCGCTCAGGTTGCCGGAGGTGGCAACGATGGGCCGGCCCAGGTCGCCCAGCAGCAGGTGATGAATCGGGCTGTAGGGCAGCATCAGGCCGACCTCGTTCAGGCCAGGCGCGATGCTGGCGGCAAGCGGCGCGTCGGGGCGCAGTCGGGCCAGCATGATGGGGCGTTCGGGATCGGCCAGGCGCGCGGCCGTGGCCTCGTCCAGTTCGGCCAGTTGGCGCGCGCCGTCCAGGCGATCGGCGCCGGCCATGGGCACCATCACCGCCAGCGGCTTGTCGGGCCGGCGCTTGCGCGAGCGCAGGGTGGCCACGGCGGTTTCGTTGGCCGCATCGCAGATCAGGTGATAGCCGCCGACTCCGCGAGCGGCCAGGATGCCGCCGGCCTCGATCACGCAGATTGCCGCGGCCAGGCTTTCCTCGTTGCCCTCGGTCAGATCCTCGCCGTGGCGGAAACTCAGCTCCGGTCCGCACACGGCGCAGGCCAGCGGCTGGGCGTGGAAGCGACGGTCCAGCGGGTTGCGGTATTCCGCGTCGCAGTCGGCGCACAGCGGAAAGCCTCTCAGGGTGGTGTTCGGCCGGTCATAGGGCAGCGCGCGGATGATGGTGTAGCGCGGGCCGCACTGGGTGCAGTTGATGAAGGGGTAGCGGTGGCGGCGCTCGGCCGGGTCGCTGATCTCGGCCAGGCAGTCGTCGCACATGAACTGATCCGGCGGCACGTGAATCTCGGGCTCGGCTTGCGCCTGGCTGGCGCGGATCTCGAAGGCGCGGAAGTCTTCCCACTCGCCCGGCTCGTTGCGCAACAGCTCGGGCCGGGCCAGCGGCGGGGCGCGGTCGATGACGTCGCGGGCGAAGGCGTCGAGCTGATCCACCGGGCCCTGGATGGCGACTTCGACCACGCCGGAAGCGTTGTAGACCCAGCCGGTCAGGTTCAACTCGTGGGCGAGGCGGTAGACGAAAGGCCGGAAACCCACGCCCTGGACGCGGCCGGCCACGGTGACCCGGCGCACCGGGAGTTTCCCGTGATCCGCGCTCATTTGCCCCCAACCCGTGCGCGGTGACGGGCCAGATACAGCGGCGTCCAGGCATGCGGACTGCGGCGGACCAGGCGGAAGCGGGCGACGTGGTAGGACGGGTCGAAGCCGTAGAAATTCATGCGCATGCGCTCCAGTTCGGCGTCGCGGTAGGCGTGCAGCGGGCGCTCGGACTCGTCCTGCGCGCGGCGCTCGGCCTTGGTTTTGAGGCGAGCCTCGAAGTCGGCTCCGGCCAGGCTTTGAGCTTCAGTCTGAACGAACTGGTCGAAGTCAGCACGATTGCCGGGCCCGACGCGGTCGATCAACTTCAGGCTCTCGGCCTCGGCCACCAGCATGGGCAAGCGATGACCCATCACCGCCTCGATACCATCCTCGCCCACGCGCCTGGGCAACAGGTAGGTCCAGTATTCCGAACCATACAGGTTGCCCATGTTCTTGTAGTGCGGGTTCAGCACCACGCCGGCGCGCGCCCAGACCTCGTCGGCGGCCAGGGCCAGGAACACCCCGCCGGCCGCGGCGTTGCCGCCGATGGCGCTGACGGTCAGGTGCGAGGTGGTGCGGATCACCGCCTCGGCGATCTCGTCGATGGCGCGGATGTTGTCCCAGGACTCGTCCGGCGGGCTGTCGGCGGCCTCGATGGCGTTCAGGTCCATGCCGTTGGACCAGAAGTCCGAGCCGCCGGCCAGCACGATGACGCGGGTCGGGCGCTGGGTGGCCTGCTGGTAAGCGGCCAAGAGGGCGCGGCAGTCCTCGGTGGACATGGCGCCGTTGTAGAAGTCGAAGTCCAGGATGCCGACCAGTCCGACCTCGCGGTAGCGGATCGGGCCGCGGCCGGTTTCGGGATCGGTGTCGAGTTCCAGCTCGGGCAGGCTGGAAACCGCCTCGCCCAACACCGCCGTGGCACGGCGCTTGAAGGGCCGTTCGCCCATCTCTTTGAGATGGCCAATCCACACCGCGCCGTCGACCGTGGCCCGGCATAACGCGCCGTGGCAGCGGGCCAGCAGTGTGCCGGCATCACCCTTCAGTTCCGGCTCCGCCCAAGCATTGAACAGGCGGACTTCGCGCCCGCCAATGTCGTCGAGCACGCCGGGAAAGCCGTCGGCGCTGCGGATCTTGTTCAGCACGGTGGCGGTGTCGTCGCTGGCCCAGTCGATGCGCCGGGCTTGACTCGGCACGGGATCGCGCCAGCGGCCGGGCGGCGGCGGATCGCCGGATTCGCCGCGCTGGATAATCTCCAAGGCCTTGAACAAGGCTGCCACCGCCGCTTCGGTCACCTCCAGCCGGTACAGGCTGGACTTGCGCGTTTGGCGCATGGAAAACAGCCGGCTGGCCAGCACCGGCCCGCCGTCAAGTTCGGCCGTGGCCTGGATGATGGATACACCCCACTCTGCCTCGCCTTCCAGCACCGCCCAGTCCAGCGCAGCCGGCCCGCGGTCGCCGGGTGGTCCCGGATGGACAATCAGGCAAGGCACGGCGGCAAACACTGCTTCGGGAATCTTGCGCTTCAGAAAAGGCGCGACCACAGCGTCGGGTTTGAACAGCGCAACAGCCTCGACCGTCACCTCATCGCTGATGTCCAACTCCACGCTGACTTCATGCCCGGCCGCCCGCAGCTCGGCGTGCACGCGCTGGCTCAGGCTGTTGAAGGCGTGGCAGAGGAGCAGGAGGCGCATGGAGAATCGCAAATCAGTCGGCCAAAGCGAATGGCCGATTGTAGGCAATCGGGACGACCAAGGTGCTCAGAGTGGTGAGCGGGTCCGAGTCCTGTGCCTTCGATGAACTCAGGCTGCCCTCTTCGGGCGGGGAAATCCGCTTCAGTTCGACGCGGTGGCGATGCCTGCAGCGGATTCCCCACCCGAGGCGGGCCTGCGTCGGCCCATCTCAGCAGAATCGCTGAGCTTGTCGCTGACAGGGCGCGGATCAGAGGTTGTCAGTAAGTCTCAGCCGGCCTCCGCATACCGCCGATACCGATAGTAGGCCGCACACGCCCCTTCATCGGAAACCATGCAGGAACCAATCGGATTGCGCGGCGTGCACACGGTGCCAAAGATCTCGCAGTCAGTGGGCTTCTTGACCCCGCGGATCACGGCCGGGCACTGGCACGCCTTGTTTTCGCGCACTTCCCTTTCGACCAGGTCGAAGCGTTTTTCCGCGTCGAACCGGGCGAAGCGGGACTTGATGCGCAAGCCACTGTAAGGCACCGTGCCGAGACCGCGCCAGGCAAATTCCGGGCGCAGCTCCAGGATCTCGGCAACCAGCGCCTTGGCCTTGGCGTTGCCTTCGCGTTGCACGCCGCGCTTGAACTGGTTTTCCACTTCGGCTCGTCCTTCGTTCAACTGACGGATCAGCATGACGATGGAGGCCATGACGTCCAGCGGCTCGAAGCCGGCGATGACCACCGGGCGCTGGTATTCCTGGGCGAAGAATTCGTAGGGCTCGGAACCGATGATGGTCGACACGTGCGAGGGCCCGAGAAAGCCGTCAACCCGCACTTGGCCCAGGTCGCGCACCTCGGGCGAATCCAGGATCGACTGGATGGCCGAAGGCGTGAGCACGTGGTTGCAGAACACGCTGAAGTTCTCCAGGCCCATTTTCTCTGCCTGCTGGATGGCCAGCGCGGTCTGCGGCGTGGTGGTCTCGAAGCCGATGGCGAACATCACCACCTGCTTGTCCGGGTTGTCGCGGGCCAGCTTAAGCGCCTCGACGGTGGACTGGACCACGCGCACGTCCTTGCCCTGCCCACGCGCTTTCAACAGACTATTGCGGCGCGAGGCGGGCACCCGCAGCATGTCGCCGTAGCTGGCCAGGATGACGTCTTCACGCCCGGCCAGTTCGATCGCCATGTCCAGGCGCGCGACCGGCAGCACGCACACCGGGCAGCCCGGGCCGTGGACCATCTCGACGTTGTCGGGCAGAAGATCGGGGATGCCGTAGCGGAACACCGCGTGGGTGTGGCCGCCGCAGAACTCCATCAGGTGGTAGCGGCGGTCGGGTTTCGCCTCGCGCCGGATCAGCTGCGCCAGGGCGCCGGCCGCCTTGCCGTCACGAAACCCGTGGATGTAGCGCATCGGTCGACGCTCCTATGGTTTCGGCCAGCTCGCGAAACAGGGCCAGCGATTCCTCGGCTTCCTTGACGTTCAGCTTGGTGATGGCGTAACCGAC
>SKKM01000209.1 GCA_007121485.1 Wenzhouxiangella sp.
ATGGCGGTCAGCTTGAGCTTGCGGGTCATGCGGCTTCTCCGAAGTCAAAAGTGGAGTATAACATTTGTTATAACTTCTGACGCGCTGCTGTGATTCAGGTTACAGGGCGTTTATACTTTTTTGAATGCGGTTCCGGAAAACGGCACTCGCAGAGTAGCTGGAATCTGGCTGATCCGCGACCCGGAGCCCGGGCGCTGGTCCCGCTTCAGCCAGGCGCAGGGCCTGGCCCGACGCCGGAGCGGGTTTGTGCGGGATCGATTCTGCACTTTGATCGGTAACGGGTTGAGGGTCTGGAAAGGGAGAGGGAATGACTACGGAGGTCGGCGACCAGAAACTTTCCCCGCAGGCCATGGCGGCGATTCTGGAAGTGACCAGCCGGCTTGCTTCGGCCCATGATGTCTCCGCCATGCTCGATCAGGTGGTCGAGGCGGCTAGGCACCTGCTCGAAGCGGAAGAAGCCCTGGTCTGGAAGACCGATTCTGAAGCCGACCACCTGGTTCCGGCCGCCGGCGCCGGCCGGCCGGAGATACGCGCTGCCAGCCATCGGGGCGCCATCGGCGCCTGCGCCCGTGAACGGCGGCTGATCATTGTCACGGACTGCGCGTCGGACCCGTGCTTCGATCCGGCGACGGACAATCCCTGCGGCCTGAACTGCCGGTGCATGCTGGCCCTGCCGCTGGTCGATCACGCCGACGAACTGCTCGGGGTCCTCCAGGTCTTCAACAGTCGATCCGGCGTATTCGATCGGGACGACCAGCTCCTCGCTCAGGCGCTGGCGGCACAGTGCGCCTTGGTCCTCGAGCGGATCAGGGCATCGAGCGAAAGCCGGCGCGGCCAACGCATGCACCGAGAGCTGGAAATGGCGCGGGAAGTGCAGATGAGCACGCTACCCGATGTCATGCCGGAACTGGCCGGCTACGAAGTCTTCGGCCTGTTTCGGCCGGCCGGGCTGACCGGCGGCGACACCTTCGATCTGATTCAGATCGACCAGGGCTTCTTCATCCTGATGGGCGACGCCACCGGCCACGGCATCGCGCCAGCGCTCTCGGCGATCCAGATGCAAGGTATGCTCCGGGTCGCCTTCCGGGCCGGGGCTGACCTGGAGTCGGCCTTCGTGCACGTCAACAACCAGTTGCTCGAAGACCTTCCCGCGGATCGTTTCGTGACCGCTTTCGTTGGACTGCTGGATCCGGAGCGCCACCGGCTCAGGTTCCACAGCGGCGGCCAGGGGCCGATTTTCCTGTACCGCGCCGCCGAAGGCGATTGCAAGCGCTACGGCCCGACCAGCTTCCCGCTGGCGGCGGCCCACCTGGACGCGATCCCGCCGGCAAGCGAGTTGGAAATGGCCCCGGGTGACATTCTGGCACTGCTTTCCGACGGCATCTTCGAGTACCACAACCGCAACGACGAGCTGTTCGGCGAGCAGCGCGTTAGGGAGCTGATCCGCGCGGGGAGCGAACTGCCGGTCGACGAACTTTCGGCAAGGATCTTTGAGGCGGTCGAAGACTTCGCCGAGGGCGCCGAGCAAGGCGACGACATGACGGTGGTACTGGTCAAGAGGAGAACAGAATCGAAATGAAACGCGGAGTATTCAAGCGCAGCCTCGACTCCCTGGAGTCCATCTTCCTGTTCACCTCGGAGTTCGTGCGCGAAAACCACGTCGACCCCAGCCTGCTGCCGGCGATCGACCTGATCGTTGAGGAACTGTTCACCAACATGGTCGAGCACAGCTCCGCCAGCACCGCGGACGTCCCGATGGAAATGAGCACCGTGGACGGAGGCGTCGAGGTGACCCTGACCGACGAGGACGCGGACCCCTTCGACATTACCAAGGTGCCCGAGGTGGACGTGGAGCGCGCCGTCGAGGAACTGGACCCCGGCGGGCTCGGCCTGCATCTGGTGCGCAAGTTCGCCGACTCGGTCGAGTACCACTACCAGTTCAGCAACCGCCAGGCCCGGATCGTGTTCCGCAAGACCGCCGGTTCGGGAGGCGATGATGTTTGACCTGGAGCGTCGTGAGGCCGGCGAAGTGGTGCTCAAGGGCCGGTTCGATGCCGCCCAGAGAGAAAAGGCCCAGGCCCTGTTCGACGAGATTCACGAAAGTGTGACCCTGGACTGCAGCGAGCTGGACTACATCTCCAGCGCCGGCCTTGGGGTGCTGCTCAAGACCCAGAAGCGGCTGCTGGCCGAGGGTGGAAGGCTGAAGCTGATCGGCGTCAACAGCCACCTGCGCGATGTCTTCAAGTACTCGGGCTTCGACCGGATCTTCGAGATCGAACCGGGCTGAGGCGATGACCAACCTTTTCCGACCTGGCGTGTAGTTGTGAGCAAGGATGACGACGTCGGGTTGGTGCGCCGATGCCGGAACGGAGACAGGAGCGCTTTCGAGCTTCTGGTCAGGCGCTACCAGGGACCGGTCTACAACGCAGCCTTTCGGCTGCTTGGCAATCGGGACGATGCCCTGGACGTTGCCCAGATCGCCTTTCTCAAGGCTTTCGAAGGGCTTGATCGCTACGACTCGCGGCACCGGTTTTTCAGCTGGCTGTACCGGATCGCGGTCAACGAGTCCCTGAATGCCCTGCGCGGAAAGGGCCGCAATCAGCCGCTAAGCGGAGCGGAGGCGGCACCGGACACGGAGGATCCGGCGCGCAGGCTGGCTGAATCGCAAACCGGGCGCATACTGCACCACGCGCTCGACACGATGGAACTGGAGGATCGCGTGATCCTGACTCTCAGACATTTCGTCGAATGCAGTTACCGGGACATCGGTGAGATTCTCGACATTCCCGAGAAGACGGTGAAATCACGACTGTATTCGGCCAGGCAACGACTGCGCGAGCAGCTGCAGGCCGGCGGTAACTGACATGCATCCAGGCACCGAGGCGCTGATACAGGCGGTTCTGGACGGAGAGGCGTCCGAGCGGGAGCGGCGCGAGCTGGAACAGTTGCTCGAGTCCGACCCCGGGGCCCGCGCTCGCTTCGAGGAACTAAGGGAATTGTTCGACATGCTGGAGGGCGCCCAGAAGCTGGAGCCGCCTCCGGCCCTGGCCTCCAGGGTACTCGCCAACCTGCCCCGGCGCCCCGCTCCTCTCCGCAGACGTTTTTTCGACTGGCTGCAGGTCTTGAGCGGACCACCGCCGGCCCTGCGTTACGCGGTGGCGTTTTCCGTCGGTCTGGCGCTTGCCATCGGCGTCTACGAACTCGCACTGCACAGCGACGATCCAGTCGATCCGCTCCAGGCCGTTGGCAGCCTGTTCGCCGATGAGCAGACCCTGGCGCCGCATGCCACCTACGAGGTGCCGGTGGCATTGCCGTGGATTCATGGGAGCGTGCGCGTCGGTCGGCTGCATGGCCTCGCCGTGCTCATGTTTGACCTCGACAGTCGTCCGGGCGTGGTCCTCGGGCTGGAAGGCTCCGGGCATGGCGAGGTCGCCGGCCTGCTGTGGTTCGGTGATCACGGCGCGCAGGCCCGGATCGACGATCGGGGCATCTGGATTCCACAGGGCGGCCGGCAACGCTTCGCGCTGCTGCTGCGCGACCCCGAGGAGATACTCAGGCTGCGCTTCGCCCCCGAGGCCGATCCCGGACCCGGCGCGGCGATCCAGGCGCTGGAGATTCGGGTGCCGGCGGCAGCCGCGGACAGCAGGAGTTGAGGATATCCGGGCCGCGGCCAACTTTTTCCGCCCCCGGGTGTAATTCGAGACAACAGGAGTTCATCGCAAGAAGTGATCGTGTTGGTTCATTAACCGAAGATCGCCGCGAATACGGCGAGGGAGAGAAAAGCAATGCGCAAGCACATGTATGGATTTTTCAAGAAGCCGATGGCTTGGGTGCTGATCGCTCTGGCGGCGGCGGCCCTTGGATTGGCGATGTATTTCGGATCCTCCCACCCGCCCGCGGAGGAAGTGGCCGGAACCATCGCACCCGCCGAGCGATTCCGCGCACCTCAGATCGCCGAGGAAGATGTCCAGCTCGGTGACCAGGCCATTGCCGAACTGATGCAGACCGATCTTTTCCAGCGCATCGTCAGCGATCCCGAGTTCCGCGCAATGGCGCAGAGCCCCAGCTTCCAGGCCCTGGCCCAGCACCCCCAGGCGCTGGCTGCGATGGCGCAGCATCCGCAAGCCTTTGCGGCCATGGCCCAACACCCCCAGGCGCTGGCCGTCATGGCCCAGCATCCGCAGGCCTTCCAGGCCCTGGCGCAACATCCACAGGTCTTTGAAGTTCTGGCCCTGCAGCCGCAGGCGTTTGCGGCCATGGCACAGCAGGCCGACGCATTCTCGGCCCTGGCCCAGCATCCGCAGGCCTTCCAGGTCCTGGCCCAGGATTCCGACGCCTTTGCCGCCATGGCCCAGCATGCCGACGCCTTTTCCGTCATGGCCCAGCAGCCGCAGGCCTTCGAGATGATGGCGCAGCACCCGCAAGCGTTTGCACTGATGGGTCAGAGCGCCCAGGCATTCGAGTTGTTGGCCCTTGAGCCCCAGGCCTTTGCGGCCTTTGCCCAGCAGCCCAAGGCTTTCGAACTCATGGCTCAGCATCCCCAGGCTTTCCAGGCACTGGCCCAGCACCCGCAAAGCTTTGAGCTGATGGCCCAGCAGCCGCAGGCGTTCGCCGCCATGGCCCAGCACCCTCAGGCCTTCGCGGTACTGGCCACCGACCAGCAAGCTTTTGCCGCCTTTGCGCAGGATCCGCGAGCCTTTGCCGCAGCGGCCCAGGATGCACCGGCCTTCGAGGCGCTGGCGCAGCATGCCCGGGCATTCGAGGTGCTGGCCCAGCAGCCACAGGCCTTCCAGGCCCTGGCCCAGCAGCCGCAGGCCTTCGCGGTCCTGGCCCAAGATCCGCAGGCCTTCGCGGTTCTTGCCCAACACCCCCAGGCTTTTCAGGTCCTGGCCCAGCAGCCGCAGGCATTCCAGGCCCTGGCCCAGCATCCGCAGGCTTTCGCGGTGATGGCCCAGAACGTCCAGGTCTTCGAGGTCATGGCACAGCAGCCAGAGGCCTTTGAAGTGCTGGCCCAGAACGCCCAGGCCTTCGAGATCATGGCACAGCAGCCGCAGGCCTTCCAGGCTCTGGCCCAGCACCCGCAGGCGCTTTCGGTCATGGCCCAGCATCCGCAGGCTTTTGCAGCCCTTGCCTTGCAGCCCCAGGCCTTCGCCGCGCTGGCCCAGCAGCCGCAGGCCTTCGAGGTCATGGCCCGGCAGCCGCAGGCCTTCGAAGTGATGGCGCAACATCCCCAGGCCTTCCAGGTGATGGCCCAGCATCCGCAGGCCTTCCAGATGATGGCCCAGCAGCCCCAGGCCTTTGAAGTCATGGCGCAGAACGCCCAGGCTTTCGAGGTCATGGCCCAGAACGCCCAGGCTTTCCAGCTGCTGGCGCAGCAGCCCCAGGCCTTCGAGGTGATGGCACAGCATCCACAGGCCTTCGCTGCCCTGGCATCGGACGCGGGTTTTGCCGCCCTTGCGCAGAACCCCTCGTTCCAGCGGGCGATGTCTGATCCGAACCTGATGCGCGCGTTCGACCAGCGCTAGGAGACCAGCGGCTGATGCCGCAACTCCTCATCGGTTCATCACTCTGCATGGCCGCCGGCAAGCCCGGCGGCCTTGTTATTACGTGGCACTGGTTTCGGTAAAGGTGACAATCCCGTAACATGACCGGCGACCGGTACGGCCGCTTCAGGGAGAAAGCATGCGTACCCGATTTCCAAGCACTCTCGCGTTGACCGCGCTGGCGTTGATGGGGACAGTGGCCGCCATCGCCGGACACGGGGAAGAAGCCCCAACCGGGTCTATGCCGGTCACCGGCTCCGTGCCGGATTACCGCGACAGCCCGCTGGGACTGGCCTACCTCGAGACCGACGACCTCAAGCTGCTCTACTTCGATCCGACCCTGGCCTATCTCAGCCCGCACGTGGCCCGGACCTTCGTCAACGCCATGGAGTGGCAGCGGCGGATATTCGGCTGGGAGCCGTGGGAGCGCACCACCGTTCTGCTCAAGGACTTTTCGGATTACGGCAATGCGGCCGCCAGGGCCGATCCCAACAACGCGATGCTGTTCGACATCGCGCCACTGTCCCACGCCTTCGAGACCTACCCGGCCAGCGAGCGCATCTTTACCCTGATGAACCACGAGATGGTTCACGTGGCCACCATGGACATGTGGAACCAGCAGGATCGGTTCTGGCGGCGGTTCTTCATGGGCAAGGTCTCGATCGATTCCAATCGCCCGGAAACCCTGCTGTACAACTACCTGACCGTTCCCCGAGCGACCGTTCCGCGCTGGTATCTGGAGGGCAGTGCGGTCTTTCTGGAAACCTGGATGGGCGGCGGCCTGGGCCGGGCCCAGGGCGCCTACGACGAGATGGTGTTCCGGGCCATGGTGCGCGACGACGCCGAGTTCTTCGATCCCCTTGGGCTGGTCTCGCGCGGCGTCCGGGTTGATTTCCAGATGGGCGTGAACGCGTACCTCTACGGCACCCGCTTCATGACCTACCTGGCCTACCGTTACTCACCCGAGTTGCTGATCGACTGGCTGAAGCGGGACGAGGGCAGCGAGCGCTACTACACCCGGGAGTTCCAGCGGGTCTACGGGCTGCCGCTGGAGCAGGCCTGGGCGGACTGGATCGCCTTCGAGCGGGGGTTTCAGTCCGGTAATCTCCAGGCCATTCGCCAGTTCCCGGTCACACCCTACCGGCGGCTGTCCCGGACCGGTCTCGGCTCGGTCTCGCGTGTCTTCGTGGATGAGGAGCGCGGCTTCATCTACGGAGCGTTCCGCTACCCCGGGAGCGTCGGCCACGTTGGCGAGTTCGACCTGCAGTCCGGGACGGTTCGCGAGCTTGCCGAGGTCAAGGGCCCAATGCTCTACCGGGTCACTTCGCTAGCCTTCGATCCGGACAGCCGGACCTTGTTCTATACCGCCGACAACTTCGCCCTGCGCGACCTGATCGCTGTGGATGTCGACTCAGGTCGCGAGCGCATGCTGCTGGAGGACGCGCGCATCGGCGAGATGGTTTTCAACCCGGCCGATCAATCCCTGTGGGGCGTGCGTCACCTCAACGGACTGGCGTCCCTGGTGCGCATACCGCCCCCGTACGAGGAGTGGAACCTGATCCACGCCTTTCCATACGGAAGGGTGCCCTATGACCTGGATATCTCGCCGGACGGACGCCTGCTGTCGGCTTCGGTCAGCGAGGTCAACGGGGACCAGTTCCTTCGGGTCTGGTACCTGGATAAGCTCGAGCAGGGCGAGATCGAGCACCGCAGCCAGTTCGATTTCGGCCAGGCGGTTCCGGAAGGCTTCACCTTCTCGCCGGACGGTCGCTACCTGTACGGGACCAGCTACTACACCGGCGTTTCCAACGTGTTCCGCTTCGAAGTCGAGAGTGGCGAGCTGGAAGCAGTCTCCAACGCCGAATCCGGTTTCTTCCGGCCGGTGCCGCTGGCCGATGGTCAGCTGCTGGTGTTCAGCTTCACCGGCCAGGGATTGGTCCCGGTGATGATCGATCCCGAGCCCCTGACCCAGGTCAGCTCGATCCGGTTCCTGGGCGCCGAGCTGGCCCGGGAGCACCCGGTGGTGACAACGTGGCAGGTGCCGCCGCCCTCGCGCGTCGACCTGGAGCCGCTGATCACCGGCCAGGGCAGCTTCTACCCCCTGCGCAATCTTTCACTGCAGAACGCGCATCCGGTGATCGAGGGTTACAAGGACAAGGTGGCGCTGGGCTGGCACTTCAACATCGAGGACCAACTCGGTTTCGCCAGTCTCGGCGTGACCGCCTCCTACTCGATCGACAGCGACATCCCGAGCAATGAACGAACTCACCTGGACGTGCGCTACCGCTACATGAACTGGCGAGCGCGCATGACCTGGAACAACGCGGACTTTTTCGACCTGTTCGGCCCGACCGAGCGCAGCCGCAAAGGTTTCATGGGCGCAATCGCCTACGAGCGGGCCTTGATCTTCGACCTGCCGCGTCGCCTTGATTTCCGCGCCGAGCTTGCTTACTACGATCGCCTGGACACACTGCCCGACTTCCAGAACATTCGCGCCCCCGTGGAACAGTTCGAAAACATCCAGGTGGGCCTGCACTACAGCAATACCCGGGGGTCGCTTGGAGCGGTCGAGGCCGACCGGGGCGTCTCCTGGGAACTGGTCGGAAGCGCCGATCGAGTCGAAAGCGAGCTGATTCCCAAGGCTCGCGGCAGCTTTCACTTCGGCATTCCGCTTCCGCTGACCTATTCGTCGATCTGGCTCAGGACCGACGCCGGCATTGCCGACGGCGACCGCGACGACCCCTTCGCCAATTTCTTTCTTGGCGGCTTCGGCAACAACTACGTCGACAACCGTTCCATCCAGCGCTATCGCGAACACTACGCGTTTCCGGGCTTCGACCTGAACGAGATCGGCGGCCGCAACTTTGCCCGGCACATCGTCGACTGGAACCTTCCGCCGATTGTCTTTCAGCGGGTCGGCTCACCCGGCTTTCATCTGACCTGGCTACGTCCGGCGATCTTCGGATCCATCCTGTACACGGACCTGGACAGTTCGTCTCGTCGCAACGAATACCAGAATCTGGGCACCCAGGTGGATCTGCGTTTCACGGTCATGCACCGACACGACATGACCCTGTCGTTGGGATACGCCGTGGGGTTCAAGGAGCGCAGCCGGGAAGGCAGCGAGTGGATGATCTCGCTGCGCATTCTGTAGACATGCACCTGGGCGGAGCGTGAGCGTCGAAATCCTGCTCAAGTCGGCCGTCGGCCTGCTGCCGGTCGCCTGCTTTCTGTCTGCACTGGTATTCCTGGACAGCTACAAGCTGGTCAGGCTGCGGACGGTGCTGGCCGTGATCCTGCTCGGATGCCTGGCCGCCGGCCTGGCTTACCTGGTCAACCAGGCCCTGTTCGGAACGCTGTCGCTGGACTTTCGGGCGTTCAGCCGCTACGTGGCGCCGGTCACCGAGGAACTCCTCAAGGCCGCCGTGGTGATCTGGCTGATCCAGTCCCACCGGATCGGCTTCCTGGTCGATGCGGCAATCCTTGGCTTCGCAGTCGGGGCGGGTTTTGCGATCATCGAGAACATTTACTACCTCGCGCTGTTCGCCGATGCCGGCGTTGGCACCTGGATCGTGCGCGGCTTCGGCACCGCCGTAATGCACGGAGGGGTTACAGCGATTTTCGCCATGATCAGTCTGACCCTGATCGAGCGCAGCGAGACCTCGAACCCCCTGGGCTACCTGCCCGGGCTGCTGGCAGCCGTGGCGCTCCACTCCGCCTACAATCATTTCTTCCTCTCTCCAATCACCTCCACCCTGGGAATCCTCGTCGTCCTGCCGCCACTGATGTGCGCGGTCTACATCCAGAGCGAGAAGGCGGTCAGCAACTGGCTCGGCCACAGCTTCGATGCCGACACCGAAATGCTGGAACTGCTTCACTCGGGACAGTTATCCGACTCCCATGTCGGCACGTATCTGCACGAGCTTACCGACCGGTTCGAGGGTGAGGTCGTGGCCGACCTTCTGTGCTACCTCAGGATCCACACCGAACTGGCCCTGCGCGCCAAGGGAATCCTGATGATGCGCGAGGCCGGATTCGAGGTTCCCATCGGCGAGAACACCCGGGCCCGGTTCGCGGAGTTGGACTACCTGGAGAAAAGCATCGGCCGAACCGGACGCCTGGCCCTGATGCCGCTGCTCAACATGAGCCGGAAAGAACTCTGGCAGCTATACATGCTTGGACGCTGAGACCGACCGCGCGGATGCGAACATGCCGCGGCGCCCAAGCCCTGCTCGGATCGGTCACTGAACAACCCGTCGACCATGCTTCACATCTCTGGATTCGGCCCTTGCAGTTCGCCGACAATGAAATCGGTGATCGGATTGCCGCTCGGCTCGCTGACGTTCGTGATCCGAATCCCCAAACTCCGAATAGAGGCGATTTCGACTCTCCCGAAGTCCAGCAACAAGGCTCCTCGCTGCAACGAGCCGGAACCCTCGCTGCTGACGGCACCTGTTTCGTCAACCAGATCGATTCGAACCGACGCAGAAACCTGCACCAAACCCGGCATCAGGACGGTCAGAATGGCCCAGAAAACTCCGCGGAATCTGCGCGCTAGCCAAAGAACGACCGCTACCGTTTACTCCGCTCCTGGATCCAGCACCCGCCCGAGGAAAAGTATGGTTTCCGTCGGATGGTCGTAGATGGCATAGACGAAGGGTCGATCAAAGCGGATTTCCAGCGGGTCGTCGTCGGGCGTGATGGCCGTCAGGCGCATCATCACCACTGCAGTCGCCGCGGCCGCCTCGGTGCCGGCCTCGTCCAGGTCGATGAAGGTCTTGTGGAAGACCTCGTCGATGTACAGCGACTGCCCCAGCACGCCCGGCCCGACGCCGTTCATGCGGCGGAAGTCAGCCTCGGTTCTGGAGAACGCCAGCGGCATGCCCATGTCCTGCAGCAGATCCGACAGGCGGAAGCTGCTGCCGCCGGTGAGTTTCGGGAAATCCAGCGCCACGCGCTTACGCTCCAGGCCGGCGGCCACCGCATCGAAAGCGCCCCGATCCAGGCCGCCCAGCCAGGCGTCGAAATCGGCCCCGGCATCGGCCGGCATCAGCGCCAGCAGCGACACGTCGCGACCGACATACGGCAGGCTGACCGCGATCGTGTCTTCGCCCACGTGGGCCGGCATGTGCTCGGTACGGTGCATCATCGGCACCTCGACCGTGGTCCCGGCGCCGGTGGTGAAGGGCTGGTCACGGGTCTTTTCTTCCTCGAAGGCGTCCTGCCAGCTGGCCAGGAAATAGATCGCGTTGACCAGGATCATGCGCGTGTCTTCGTTGACGCTGCCGTCGGGCATTAGGTCCCTAATCCGCTTGCGCGTCTGCTCCTCGACCCACTCGTTGACCTTTCCGCGAATGCCGTCCGGATCGCTTTCGAAATCGACCAGCTCGACACCGGCGCCGTAGTGGCGCTCCACCAGCCCCAGGTATTCCGGCAGAAAACCGCCGTCGTGCTGGCCCCACAGCCGGTTGACCACCGACAGCTCGAAGCCGCGCGCCTCGTCCTGGCGTTCCACCTTGGCGCGCTCGGCCAGGGCTCCATCCAACGCGCCGAAGGCCAGGTGCAGCGCCGGCTCGTCCAGGGCAAAACGCAAGGTCTCGCGCATCTGCTCGCGCGTGCCGCCGTCGGCTCCCGCGTAGACCATGGCCAGGGCCGACAGGATCGAGTGCGGCGAGATCAGCAGATGATCGGAGGGGTCGGGGCTGGCCAGCAACTGCTGAAAGGCCGCCAGCGCGAACTCGCGGTTGCCGGCGGCGAAGCGGGCTTGTTCGGACGCATCCAGCACGGTCGCTTCCTCCTCTTCAGGGATGGGGGCTTCGGCCTCCATTGTGAGCTCCGGCTCGGGCGATTCGACGGGCGGTGGCGCTTCGGGTTCGGAAGCCGGTTGACAGGCGGTCAAGGCCGCCAGCAGGAACGCGGAAATGATGGCATGGCGAAACATGGCAACTCCTTTCATCAGGTACCAATCCTGTTCCTTCGACCACGAAAAGCGCCAAACGTCATGAGCGACCGCGGCAAGAAGAACGGGCTCGCCAACGCTCCCCGGAAACGCTACGCTGGGGTTCTCTCTTCAGGAGCATCGACATGATCGGATACGTCACTCTCGGCACCAACGATCTGCCGCGTGCGGCCGCCTTTTACGATGCCTTGCTGGCCGAACTCGGGGCCGGGCGCTTCATGGAGGAAGAAAGCTTTGTCGCTTGGGCCACCGGTCCGGACGCCCCGGGGCTGTCGGTCACGCGTCCCTACGACGGCAATCCGGCCACGGTCGGCAACGGCGTAATGGTGGCCCTGCAGGCGAACTCGCCGGAACAGGTCGATCGCGTGCATGCCAAGGCCTTGAGCCTGGGCGCCAAGGACGAAGGGGCGGCCGGGCCGCGTGCGGAAATTCCCGGCTTCTACGCCGGCTACTTTCGCGATCTGGATGGCAACAAGTTGAACGTGTTCTGCTTTACCGGCGGCCAGTAGCCAAAGAGCCGGGGTGATTCGCTCCCGCTTCATAGCGCTGCGAGGAGTGGTCCGCTCTGCGCCGACCTCTCGGCGACCCGAGGCCGCTGCGAATCAGCGGTCGATGACTTCGGACTCGACCACCAGATCCAGCACGTAGAGCGGGCCTTGCAGCGGGTCGGACCCGGCCTCCGGATCGAAGCGCCTGACGCGCAGGACATTGCGGATGCCGGGCTCGTGCCAGTACTCCTCGATGTCGACCGCCAGGGTCTGCCATTCGCCGGGCGCACCGACGCGCAGGCCTTGTGCATCGAATTCGATTTCCCGCACGTTTAGACACAGACCATCGCCGCGCGGGCTGCTCTCGCATGGCACCCTTTCAGGGGCAACTTCCAGGAAGATCACGCTCGGCTCCCCGAACCGGGCCTCGGGCTTCAGTTCACCGGACAGGATCAGCGCATCGCCGTCTGCGGCCAGCAACAGCAGCCGGGGCTGAGCGCCCGCCACCATGACCGTCTCCAGCGGCTCGGCCATCAGCGCCGAGAGCGCGGCGTCGGCCGCCATCAGTTCATCGGCGCAGGCCATCATCGTGCTCATCTGGCCGGTCACTGCAAGCCGCCCGTCGGCATCGACGGCGAAGGCGCCGCGCAGACCGTTG
>SKKM01000046.1 GCA_007121485.1 Wenzhouxiangella sp.
GTAGTTTCGGCAAAGGCGGGCCAGAAGCCGGGGCGGCGCCATATCGCGCGCCGTATCGATCAGGCGCCGCATGACGGCCGGGTCGTCGAGGCTGAAGCCGGCATCGATGGCCAACAGGCGGTCAGCCTGCTCCAGCGCCTCCACCGGGCGCTCGAAGGTCAGCAGCAGGGCGGTGATGTGGACTTGCCCGTGCGCCAGGGCGCGCGCGTCCAGCCCGGCCGATTCCAGCGAACGCGCCAGCTTGCGGTGCGTCTCGGCATCGCCGCCCTCGCGCATCACGTGGTCGAACAGGGCGCGCGGATCGGCATCGCCCGGCGGTCGGACAGGTCGCTCACGCTTGCGCACCCGGCCGCGATGCGCGTGCAGCAGCAGACCGGCATGGGCAAACCAGGCCAGCACCGCCGCGCTCCACCAGGCCATCTGCACCGCGTTGCGCAGCCATGCTGGGGCCCCGGCCAGCAAGCCGGCAAACAGCAGGTAGAGCAGTGCATAGACCGTCAGCCAGGCGCTCAAGGCGAGGTAGTCGGAAAGCCCCAGCTCGCGCGCGAACGTCCACCAGACCGGTGGATACAAGGCGTCGCTGAAAGACTGGCCGCGGCTCAGCGCCAGGGTGGCGGCGGGCAGGATGAGGGCAAGCAGCAGCGCGGCGATCAGACCGCCCAGCGGGCCGGCACCGCCATGGGTCAGCGCCAGCAACAGCGTGGCCAGCAGCCACAGCAGCACGTGCCGGGTGCCCACTCCCGGCGGCGCGTCGATCGCCGTCGCCTCCCGCGCCAACCGGACGCCGGCCGCACGCAACAGCAGCAGCCGACTGGCCAGCGCGAACAACAGCGCCCACAGGCCGATGACGGCAATCAGGATCACCAATCCGCCCAGGGGCCGGGGCAGCAGTCCGGAGAGCAGGTAAACCACGCTGACCGCCAACGGCATGCCGATCACGGCGTAGCGCCAGGGCGGGCTGAACACCCAGACCCAGGCGCTGCGAACATCCGGCCTTTTGGCCACCGTCATCGGAGTGAGAAACCCCAGGGGAAAATGAGCGGCCCCGGCCAGGAGGAAGGGAGGAGGAACGGAGCGGATCGGCCGGGGCGCTCAGCGCACTTCGGTGAAGCACGTTGCGATGATAACGCAACTGATTCCCAAGTGCAAATCATTTGCGTTTGGAATATTCTATCAACGCCAGCCCACGCGGTCGGTCAGGCGCACCGCTTCCGGATTGTTGCGCCCCAGCGCATCGATGTTGAGCTGGTCGAAGCGCAACTCGCCCCAGGCCTCCAGGGACTCGTGCAGCCTGACGCCCTCGACCACCGGGTATTCGAAATTGGCGCCGGCGAAGATTTCCTGGGCCTCGTCGGAAGCCAGAAACTCGAGAAAGCGCACCGCGTTGGCGCGGTTGGGCGCATTGGCGACCACCCCGGCGCCGCCGACATTGACGTGGGTGCCGCGGTCGTCCTGGTTGGGGAAGATGATGCCGACCGCATCGGCCACGGCGCGGTCTGCGGCGCTGTCGGAGTTGGCCAGCCGCAGGTAGTAATAGTGGTTGGCCACCGCCACATCGCATTCGCCGGCCGCAACGCCGCGGATCTGGTCGGTGTCGCCGCCCTCGGGCGGACGGGCCAGATTGGCGACCAGGCCGCGGGCCCAGGCCTCGGTCTGTTGGACGCCCCGGGTTTCGATCATGGAGGCCAGCAGCGAGAGGTTGTAGATGTTGTTGGACGAGCGGATGCAGACGCGCCCGGCCAGTTCAGGCCGGACCAGGTCTTCATAACCGCTGACCAGCGCCGGATCGAAGCGGTCCTTGCTGTAGTAGATCAGGCGCAAGCGCTGGCTGAAGCCAAACCACAATCCGTCGGGATGACGCAGGAACTCCGGAATCCGGTCGTTCAGGATGTCGGAGTCGACCGGTTGCAGCAGGCCCAGCTGCTCGGCGCGCCACAGGCGTCCGGCGTCCACGGTGATCAGTACATCGGCCGGGCTGGCAATGCCTTCGCGCCGAATCCGCTCCAGCAGCTGGTCGGAGTTGCCCTCCAGCAGCCGGACCTCGATGCCGGTGGCTGCGGTAAAGGCCTCGTAGATCAGCTGGTCGGCATCGTAGTGGCGCGACGAGTAGACGTTGACCTGGCCGGCCAGGACTGATCCACCAAGCAGGGTCAGTATCAGGCCGAGTAGAAGACCGGGGTAAGGCCCGGAATGGATGTTGCGCATGGCTCGAGAGCTCCTGGTGAAAATCGCTGAAAGCAGCTAACGGGAATCATTCGCATTAATATGCCACGACAGGCTCTTATTTACAAATGATTCTTGTTTGCCTAGTATGGTATCGATGGTTTCCGGCCGCGCTTTGACGCGGGTCAAACCGGCCGGTTCCAGACCGATTCAATGATCCGGAGCCATATGAACCAGGCCGCCCTCGAAACCGCTGGTACGCCCGCCGCCTCCCGCGCGGAAACCGCCGTGTTGTACATGGAAGACATCAGCCATGACTTCGGCAAGCTGCGCGCGGTCGACCAGGTCACGCTGGACGTCCAGCCCGGCGAGGTGGTTTGCCTGCTCGGCCCCTCGGGCTGCGGCAAGTCCACGCTGCTGCGCATCGCCGCCTCGCTGGAAGAGCTGCAACACGGCCGGGTGCTGATCAACGGTGAGGACATGCGCCTGCCCTCGGGCCAGACCGTGCCGCCGGAGAAGCGCAACGTCGGCCTGATGTTCCAGGACTCGGCCCTGTTCCCGCACCTGAACGTGCTCGACAACGTGACCTTTGGACTCAATCGCCTGCCGGCGCGGGAGCGGCGCGAGCGTGCCTTGCACTTCCTCGACAAGCTGGGCATGGCCGATCACGCCGAACGCTATCCGCACATGCTCTCCGGCGGCCAGCAGCAGCGCGTCGCCCTGGCCCGGGCACTGGCGCCGGGACCGAAGCTGATGCTGCTGGACGAACCGTTCTCCGCCCTGGATGCGCGCCTGCGCGATCGCATCCGCGACGACACCCTGCACCTGTTGAAGAGCGCCGGCGCCGGCACCCTGCTCGTCACGCACGATCCGGAGGAAGCGCTGTTCATGGCCGACCGTATCGCGCTGATGCGCGACGGGCGCGTGCTGCAGATGGATCACCCGGTCGATCTGTACTGCCGGCCCAGGGATCCCTTCGTCGCGACCTTTTTCGGCGAGCTCAACCGGCTGGAGGGCGTGGTCGAAAACGGCCAGGTCGCCACGCCGCTGGGCAAGGTCGATGCCGAAGGGCTTAGCGACGGCACGCCGGTTGTGGTCATGGTCCGGCCGCAAGGCCTGCGCGTGGTGGTGGTCGGGCCCGAGGATGACCGCCACCGCAGCTCGCACGTCATCATGTCCAAGCTGCTCGGCCGCAACAGCATGGTGCACATCTGCATGCACGACGCCCAAAACCGCGAATACCACGTGCACTCGACCATGCCCGGCGTTTTCCTGCCGCAGGAAAACCAGACCGTCGAACTGCACCTGGACCGCTCGCAGACCTTCGTCTTCCCGCGCGACGA
>SKKM01000297.1 GCA_007121485.1 Wenzhouxiangella sp.
AGATCAGGTCGACGCTGATCGAATCAAAGCCCACGGCCCGCGCCGCGCCGATGGTGGCGCTGACGGTGGCGGTGTCATGCACGCGGTTGACCGCTTTCTGCACGGCCGGATCGAGGTCCTGAACGCCGATCGAGATGCGGTTGAAGCCTATCTCGTGCAGGCGCCGGATGCCGCTCGGCTCGACGGTTCGCGGATCCACCTCCAGGCCGATTTCAGCGTCGTCGGCGAAGGTGAAATGCCGCTTGAGCATATCCATCAGATGCTGGATCTGATCCAGGCTCAGGAAGGTCGGCGTGCCCCCGCCCAGGTGCAGCTGGCGGACCAGGCGGTCGCTGTCGAAGCGTGGCGCCAGCAGTTCGATTTCCCGGGCCAGCGTGGCCAGGAATTCATCGCCGGCGGTTTTGGATCGGGTGATGACGCGGTTGCAGCCGCAGTAAAAGCAAGGACTGGAACAGAACGGCACGTGCACGTAGACCGACAGGTCGGCCGGGATGGGCAGACGGTTGCTCTCGGCGATGGCCGAGTAGAGATCGCCCGCCCGGAAACGGTCGCTGAACTGCACGGCCGTCGGGTAGGAAGTGTATCGGGGGCCTTCCCCGCCGTAGCGTTCGATCAATTCGGCGTCGAAACTCGGCCGCATCAGTTGTGGCATGAAGAACCCACCCCGGTTCAGTACTTTTTCTCGAGTACCAAGCTTACTGCGGTGCTGCCGGGCACGAATTGATGCGTATCAAACCGGGGGCACGTGGGGTGATCTGCTAAATTGGAAGCCCTTTTTCCCGTCATTCGGAGCGCATCGATGCGAGCTGTGCCGAGCCTGCCCGTGCTCATTCTTCTGCTGCTGGCGCCGTGGTCGGCGTCGGCCGACTCGCCCGCCACCCTGGAGATCGAGCAGGCCCTGGGCCTTGGACCCTTGCCCGTCTCGACCGCCCACCTGGCCGATAGCGCCAAGACCGCGGAGATCCGGCGCCAGCTGATCATGCAGCTGGCTGCCGGCGCACAGCCTGCGGCCGGTCGTTCGAAGGACATCTTCAACCAGTCGCTGGCCTGGACCGAGCTGGCGGTCGACAGCGCCGAGGTGGAAGCGGGCTTGAGCGTGTGGACCCTGACTTTCGAGGCCGAGCGTTTCGTCCGCGGCCAGTTGCTGATCGAAGGCCTGCGCGATGTCGAGGTGTGGAGCCAGGGCGCGCGCATGCAGCGCGCCGATGCGCGTGTCGACCTTGAGCTGGCCGCCGGCAGCACACGCATCTGGATCCTGCACGGCGGCGCCGAGGACGAGGCCGAGCCCGGCCTGCGCTGGGAGGGCCGGGCCGAGCATGACCGGCCGGGCGTGCACCTGGGTCCGCAACGGCGCGTCTCCGCGCGCCTGCTGACCAATGCCGAAACCGTCACCGGCATGACGCTCTCCCCGGACGGCCGCTACCTGGCGCTGAACTTCAGCGGCCGCAGCGACGAGGCCGATCTGAATCTGCGCCGCACCGAGATCCGTGACCTGAGCAACAACCGCATCCTGCGCCAGTGGACCGATTCACCGCCCCGCGCGCTGGCCTGGAGCCCCGACTCACGCCGCCTGGCGGTGCACGAAGGCGAGCAGATCTGGCTGCACGAGATGGACAGCGGGCAGGCCCGTCTGCTGGCCCGGCACGAGCATATCGGCAACTGGCGCTGGCATCCTTCCGGCGGCTCGATTCTGTTCGGCTGGACCGATCCCTACAAGTCCGATAACAAAAAGAGCCACCGCCTGCGCGCGCTGGAAGACCGCTGGGCGACCTTCCGCGACAACAGCCAGCTGTTCGAGCTGGACGTCAACAGCGGCCTGATCCGGCCCCTGACCGCGCGCGAGCGCTCGGTCACCCTGCACGACATTCACCCCGACGGCGAGCGCGTGCTGATGTCGGAGCGCCTGATCGACTACTCCGAGCCGCCGCACTCGCTGTTTCGTTTGTTCGAGATCGAGCTGGCCTCGCTGGAAGAGCGCGAGATCGGCCAGTACCGCCTCTTCAACGGCGCGCTGTTTGCCGACGACGGCTACTGGCTGCTGGCCGGCCCCGGCCTGGCCCAGGGTGACGGCGCGACCACGGGTGAAGAGCTGATCCCCAACGAGTACGATACCCAGCTCTACGCCCTGAGCGCCGACGGCCGGACCGCGCGCAGCGTGAGTCGCGACTTCGATCCGGCCTTCGGCAGCATGCACCGCCTGCCCGACGGCGACCTGCTGCTGTCGGCCACGCGCGGCGAAAAAGTCGTGCTGGTGCGCTACCAGCGGCGCAGCGAGCGCTTCGCTGACGTGGCCACGGGGCTCGAACTGATGGAGCAATTCGTCGCCAGCGAAGGACGCCGGCCGCTGGTGATCGTGCGCGGGACCGATGCCGATGCGCCGCAGCGCGTGCACCGAATCGATCTGGCCCGCAACCGCCCGGAAGTGCTGATCGACACCCGCGCCAGCGAGTATGCCGATGTCGTTCTGGGGGAGGTGCGGCCATGGTCGTTCACCAATGCCGCCGGGGTCGAGATCGAGGGCCGCTACTACCTGCCGCCGGATTTCGACGCCGAGCGCCGCCATCCGCTGATCGTGTACTACTACGGCGGCACCACGCCGGTGAACCGCCAGTTCACCGGCCGTTATCCCTTCCACCTGTGGGCGGCCAAGGGCTACGTGGTCTATGTCCTGCAGCCGCGCGGCACCATCGGCTATGGCCAGGAGCTGTCGGCCCTGCACGTCAATGCCTGGGGCCGCTACACCGCCGACGACATCATCGAGGGCACCGAGCGCTTCGTCGAGGCCCACCCCTTCGTCGACGGCGAGCGCATCGGCAACATCGGCGCCAGCTACGGCGGCTTCATGACCATGCACCTGGCCACGCTGACCGATCTTTACGCCGCCTCGATTTCGCACGCCGGCATCAGCGCGATCACCTCCTACTGGGGCCAGGGCTGGTGGGGTTTCGGCTATTCGGGCATCGCCAGCCGCGGCAGTTTTCCCTGGAACAACTCGGAGCTGTATGTCGGCCAGAGTCCCGTCTATCACGCCGACCGCATCACCACGCCGCTGCTGCTGGTGACCGGCGATTCCGACACCAACGTGCCGCCGGGCGAGAGCCACAACATGTTCACCGCGCTCAAGCTGCTGGGGCGCGAGGTCGAGCTGGTCGAGTTCCCGGGCGAAGATCACTGGATCCTGGACCGCGAGCAGCGCTACGTGTGGTGGGACACCATGCTGGCCTGGTTCGACAAGTGGCTGAAGGACGAGCCGGAGTGGTGGCACCACCTGTACCCGGAGACGGCGCCGGCCGACTGACCGCCGCCATGTTGCACTGCACAAAAGTTTTGTGCTAGGATTTGTGCAACGCACAATTTTGAGGGTGCGTTGTCGAGCCACCGAATCCCAATCGCAATCACGAGGCAGCACCGATGAACAGCACTAACGCATTCGCAGAACTGAAGAAAGCCCAGGACATCCTGCTCGAGGCCATCGACAAGTCGGCCAAGACCAACCTGGAATCCG